>CANHLD010000040.1 GCA_947461325.1 Comamonadaceae bacterium | reverse complement strand
GCATGGCGGAACACGATAGTGTTGCCCACCGGGCGGCGAGCCTCAAATGACCAGCGGGTCGACATCCATGGCCCAGCGGATCACGGCTTTGTGCTGGTTGCGCAGGTCTTGCAAATCCTGTTGCCAATGGCTTAAGAAGGTTTGTAGCGCACGGCGTGAATGCGCCTCGACCAGCATTTGCGAGCGCTCAACATTGGCTATGCGTTGCAGGCTCATGGGCACCGCCGGGTAAATCGTCACCGACAAACCTTGCGTTTGCAACCATGCTTGCCCGCTGTCGTTGGCGGCATTCAAAAATGCTTGTGCGGCTTCTTGCGTGCGCGCTTCGGCGCGCAACAAGGCTTGAAAGCTGAACGGTGGCAAACCGGCCTGGCTGCGTTCGGTCAGTTGCTGGGCGGCGAAACCGGCGAAATCGTGTTGCTTCAAACTTTCAAACAGCGGGTGCGCCGGGTGAAAGGTTTGCACCCACATTTCACACGGCTCTTCGCGGGTCAGCGTGGCATCCCGCCCGGCGCGGCCGGCGGCTTGCAGCAACAAAGCAAACAAACGCTCGGGGGCGCGAAAGTCGGCGCTGAACAAGGCGCCGTCCGGGTTGAGCGCGGCGACCAGCGTCACGCGTCTGAAGTCGTGTCCCTTGGCCACCATTTGGGTGCCGACCAGCACATCGACATCGCCGTCGTGCACCTCGGCCAGTTGGCGCACCAACTCGCCTTTGCCGCGCGTGGTGTCGGCATCGATGCGCGCAATGCGCAAAGGCATGCCGTCGGGCCGCTTCATGTCATGCAGCAACTCGGCCAGATGTTCTTCGATTCTCTCCGTGCCATGGCCCAATGCGCCAATGTCCTGATTGCCGCAGGAAGGGCAGGCGCGCGGCACCGGTTGCGTCAGACTGCAGTGGTGACAACGCAGGCTGCGGTCGGATTTGTGAAACACCCGGTAAGCGCTGCAATGCGGGCATTCGCTTTTCCATCCGCAAGCGGTGCAGTGCAACACCGGCGCATAGCCGCGCCGGTTGAGCAGCACCAACACTTGCTCGCGTTTGGCAATGCGTTCGCGCATGGCATCCAAGAGAGGTGCAGACACCAGCGTTTTGCGCGGCTGTTTGCCCATGTCGACCCGACGCAACATCGGCAATTGCCCCGAGCCTATGCGACTGGGCATGGACAAGCGCACATAGCGCGGCGCGGCTTCACCGGCGACGGGCGCACGGCTGTGGTGCCAGCTTTCCAGCGACGGCGTGGCCGAGCCGAGAATGACTTGCGCGCCTTCCAACTGTCCCCGGTAAACCGCCAAGTCGCGGGCTGAATAGCGGGCGCCCTCTTGTTGTTTGTAGCTCGGGTCGTGTTCTTCATCCACCACAATTAATTTCAAATGGGGAATGGATGCCAGCACCGCCAATCGCGTGCCCAGCACCAGGCGTGCTTGGCCGGTGTGGGCGGACAGCCAACTGTTTAAGCGTTGCGCCGGGGTCATGCCGCTGTGCATGGACACGATGGCCCCCTCGCCCAAGTGCGCAAAACGGGCACGCACCCGTTCTTCCAGTTGCGGTGTGAGGTTGATCTCAGGCACCAGCATCAGCACTTGGGCTTGCTCGTCCGCTGTCAGCAACTCGGCGGCGCGGCGCAAATACACCTCGGTTTTGCCGCTGCCCGTGTTGCCGTGCAACACAAACGGGCCGGGTTCTTGCGCCATGCGTGCAAGTACCAGACTTTGCTCGGGGGTCAACGCAGGCAAACTGACCGCAGGTGCGGCAGCGTGTGTCGTTGTTCCGAGCTTGTTTCGTTTATTCAGTTTGCGTGCTAGTTGCAATTGGCTGACGTCACGCAGTTGTGGCGGCAAGCTGCCGATGGCGAATTCGCCGATCGAGCGTTGGTAATAACTGGCTGCAAACGTCATCAAATCAAGCCACTTCGCCGACAACACAGGAATGCCAGTCAAGGCTTCAGTCAATGGTTTGATTTGCATGGGGTCCGGTAAGGCTGGTGCCTGACCCGGCCAGACCAGACCCAAGGTTTCGCGTTGTCCCAACGGCACCCGTACCAAGGTGCCCGGCGGCAACAGTTGCTCGCTTTGGTAAACCAAGGGGCCACTTATTCGGCTGTATGCTGGTGTGGCAACCATGACAGGCAAAAGTTGCTGCATGTCAATACCCTAGTTGCGCGTCGATATTCATGAAAAACTTCATTTAACCGCCTAAGTGCTTGATTGACATAGGTTTTGGAATTGATCCAAAATTTCTGTGGATAACTTTGTTGACAGCTTGCCCGTGGGAGGCAGAAAGCCCGATAAATCAAGGCTTTGAACATAATGCCCGAAAAATTGGCAGTCAATAGATCTATTCAAAATCAACGACTTATAAAAAATCTGAGCAAGGGATAAATTTTTTGGTGATGTAAGACCTTGGTATAGGTGTGGCCGAAAATTTGTGCATAAGTATGTCTTGACAGCTCAAAGTTTCTCTATTTGCTGATCAAGGAACAGATTGCCGCATGGCTTTGGAATGGCTGTGAACTGCATCGACCAAGGCGCTGACATGTTCCGGCGGCGTGAACTGGCTGATGCCGTGCCCCAAGTTGAAAATGTGGGTTGGACCAGTGGTTGTGGTGTCGGTGTGCGGTTTGCCAAAGCTGTCCAGCACCCGGTGCACCTCGGTGGCGATGTGTTGGGGCGGTGCAAACAAAATGTTGGGATCGATATTGCCTTGCAAGGCCTTGCCCGGACCGCCGGGCTGGCCGCCGACCAGCTGGCGCGCCGTGCCCAGGTTCATGGTCCAGTCCAAGCCCAGTACCTCGCAGTCCAGGTGTTTCATCTCGGGCAGCCACAAACCGCCGCCTTTGGTAAACACAATGCGCGGGATGATGTGGCCGTCATGGCTGCGCTTGAGTTGCGCTAACACGCGCTCGGTGTAAGCCAGGCTGAATTGTTGGAAAGCGCCGTCGGCCAGCACACCGCCCCAGCTGTCAAACACCATCACGGCTTGCGCACCGGCGTCGATTTGTGCATTCAAATAAGCGGCAACCGAATCGGCGTTGATCGCCAGAATGCGGTGCATCAGGTCCGGGCGGCTGTACATCAGCGACTTGACCAGGCGGTAATCGTCCGAACCGCCGCCTTCGACCATGTAGCAGGCCAGCGTCCAGGGGCTACCGGAAAAGCCGATCAGCGGCACGCGCCCGTTCAAGGCTTTGCGGATGGAGGTGACCGCGTCAAATACGTATTGCAGTTTGTGCATGTCCGGCACGGCCAGCGCAGCCACGGCAGCCTCGTCGCGCACGACTTTTTCAAACTTGGGGCCTTCACCTTGGGCAAAGCTCAGGCCCAGACCCATGGCGTCAGGCACGGTCAGGATGTCTGAAAACAAAATGGCGGCGTCAAGGGCGTAACGGTCCAGCGGCTGCAGCGTGACCTCGGTGGCGTAATCCACGTTGGTGGCCAGACCCATGAAACTGCCAGCCTTGGCTCGCGTGGCGCAGTATTCGGGCAAGTACCTGCCGGCCTGACGCATCAGCCAGACGGGGGTGTGGTCGGTGGCCTGACGCAGGCAGGCTTTGAGGAAGCTGTCGTTGAGTAGTGAGGTAGTCATGCAGATATTGTGACAGGGTAAATTGACACTTTATCTCGGGTGTATTACCCATTTGACCGCGTTCGAAGTTTAAAGACACGCTTGGCCGACCCGGCCGTTGGGGTTGGCATTTCTGCTGTTGACGACACGCTTGCCAGTTGATTTCACGCTTAGGCCGACCCGGCCGGTGCGCTTTTTTTCTCCGCTTTCGCTCGAAAAAAACGCCCCCGCCTGTTCGGCCTTCAGTTATTTTTTTGGTTTTAATTGACGTTTGATCTCAATTACTCAGGTTGAAGCAGGATTTCTATAACCTCAGAAATGCTGTCGGAGAAAATGGGCGAGTGGACAAACGACATGGCGGGCGGGCCGACGTGAACGTTGCCGTAGGCGGTGAGCGGCGACCGAGCCGGCATGGCGTGAATTAATTGGAACCTGAATTAATTGGAGTCTGACCCCATTTGTTCCCATTTGTTAATTAGAACCTGACCCCATTTGTTGAAGCACCTGCAACACCAAGTCAGGCGTCAGTAATTCCGACAACACCAGCGGCGACTTGCCCGGCACATGCAAGACATACACCGGCACCCCGCTGCGACCCAAGGCGTTCAACGCCTTGCTGATCGCCGGGTCTTGGCGCGTCCAATCCGCTTGCAATAACAAGACATTGCGATCAGCAAATGCTTTCAAAACCTGCGCGTTATGTAAGGTCGATTGTTTGTTCACCTGACAAGTCACACACCAAGCTGCGGTGAAATCTACAAACACAGTTTGATCTTGTTGCAAAGCGGTTTGCACTTTTTGTTCAGACCAGTTTTGCCACTGTGCCTCTGAAGTGTTGTTCGCGCTTTGCGCTACAGAACTTAGCTGCCACAAGGGTTGAGACAGCCAAACCAAACCGAGCAAAGCCGCAAAGAAAAAACCGCTTAACCAATGGCGCAAATGCACCGTCAAACTCAGTGACCAGACCAAACCTGTGAACAACACCAAAACCGCCAGCCACAAGGCCGCCGCCTCCGAACTGGTTTGTCGCGCAAACACCCAGAGCAGCCAAACCACTGTCAACCACATGGGGAATGCCAGCGCTTGTCGCAACACCTGCATCCAAGCACCCGGTCGCGGCAGCCAGCGCGCTGTCGCCGGTAGCCATGCGCTGAGCGTGAATGGCAAAGCCAGGCCTGCGCCGAGAAACACAAAAATCAACACGCCTTGCCAAGCCGGTAAAGTGAACGCCACGCCGACAGACGCGCCCATGAACGGTGCCGTGCAAGGCGCCGCCACCACCACCGCCAAAACGCCGGAGAGAAATGCATCCGCCAGTGGGTGCCGAGCCAGTTGCACCGCCAAGTTCCCGCTCCAATTGCCGCGTATTTCCAGCAAGCCCGCTAAGTTCAACGCAATCAATGTAAAAAGCAGCGACAAACCGGCGACCAGCACAGGCGACTGCAATTGAAACCCCCAGCCCAATTGAGAGCCCGCTGCGCGCAAGCCCATGACCAACAAGGCCAAGCCAAGCATGCTGACCAACACACCGGCGGCATAAGCCGTTCCGATGCCGCGTCGTTCGGCTGCACTGGCCGAGGTTTTGCTGAGCGATAACACCTTGATGGCCAACACCGGCAACACACAAGGCATCAAATTCAACAACAAGCCGCCGACCAAGGCGCCGATCAATGCAGTCAACAGCGCCACTGTGGTAGCTGGCGCAGGCGTATGAGCTACAGAAGTGGGGACGGATGAAACCACAGGCGCGGCTGCTGCTTCTTTCGGCCATGTGCCTTGAATGTCCAGTGTCACCCGCCAGGCAGCGGCTGGGGTTTGGGTTTCGTCAACGAGCAACAAACCCAGTTGCCGGGGTTCGGTGCTGCGCATGCGGTGCAGCGCTGCATTTATTTGCCAGACACCGTCTTGCCAACTGCCGCCGCCATTCAGACCCAATCCGCTGGCCAGCACTTCAGGCGATTGCGCATAGGCTTTCAAGTCATGGCCCTGCACATGTGAGGGTAAACCTTGGATGGACAGTTTCAGCGCTTGTTCATCCAATGATGCTTTTTGCAGCGCTGGCGATAAAGCTTTGGGTTGGCTGCGAATCAAAGTTTCAAAGCTGTCGCTGTGGTCTCCGATGCTGCTTTGCGTAGGCAACTTCAACACAAACTGGCCGGACTGTGGAATGCATTCCTGCTTGCACACCAGCCAATCCGCTTGCAATCTGATCTCGTTGTTGTCGGCTTGGTAAGACTTGCTGAATTGCACAGGAACTGCCAGCAGCACCGTGTCTTCAAACCCATGGTTGACCATGTTGCCCACAGGAATCATGCGGGGGGTCGGCCACAGCAATTCCAGGGCTTTCATGCCCGGCGGAAACTGCCAATTGAGTTGGGTTGCCAGTCCACTGTCGCCCGGGTTTTGCCAATAGGTATGCCAACCGGGTTGGTGTTTGAGTTGCAGACCCACCCAAAGCGGTTGACCGGCTTGCAAGCCTTGCGGTGCATACGCCATCAACTCGGCACGCACTTGCGGTGTGGTCACCACAGCGGAGGGTGTGGTTTGTGCCCATGCACTGTTCAACAAAAGCGTCAGGGCGTAAAAAGTGTGGCGAATATCAGTCTTGAAGGCATGCATAAAGCCCATGTTACCCAAGCGCTTAAGATGGCGTGCATGAAGGTATTACCGCGTTACTGGGCTGATTGCGTCAGCACCGATTTTTCCGAACTCGACCCACTGCACACGGTGGCGGTCTTGCCCTTGGGTGCTACCGAGCAACACGGCCCGCACCTGCCACTGTCAGTGGATACCGATTTGGTCAATGCCATGCTGGCCGCTGCGCTGGCGCAATTACAGCCGACCGATCCGGTGCTGGTGCTGCCCACGCAAAGTGTGGGATTGAGCAGCGAGCATTTGGCGTATGACGGCACGCTCAGTCTGTCACCGGCGCATCTCATTTCACAATGGTGTGACATCGGTGAAGGCGTGGCGCGCACCGGCATCAAAAAATTGCTGATGTTCAATGCGCATGGCGGTAACGCTGGTTTGATGGAAGTGGTGGCGCGTGAATTGCGCGGACACTGCGGCCTGACTGTTTTTTCAAGCCACTGGTACCAATTGCCTTTGGGTCCGGCTTGGGACGTATTTGGAGAACACGAACACCGCTTCGGCGTGCATGGTGGCGACATGGAAACCTCGCTGATGCTGGCAATTGCCCCGCACAAAGTGCGCATGGATGAAGCTCAACATTTCGCATCTGCGTCTGAAGACCGTGCCGCCCGTTTCACTTTGCTGGGTGACGGCAAAAGCGCCAAACTCGGCTGGCATATGCAAGACTACAACCCGCATGGCGCGGCGGGCAACGCGGCTGCCGCCACTGGCGAAAAAGGGCAGGCTTTATTGAATGCAGTGGGCATTCAGTTATCCAAATTGTTGCAAGAACTGGTTCAGTTTGAGCCGCTGATTTAATCTTCAACGCCGCTTCATCTGTGGCCTTGTCCTTGCCCAGCCATGCTCATTCAAACTGACTTCAAGTGAACGTCACCCAGTCCCTGTAAGCCTGAGCGTCTAAATGGTTGATGGTGTTGAAACTGACCAGTGTGGTGCGCTTGGGGCTGTACACAAACTCGCTGACAGCGGTATTGCGAATGCGCATGTTCATCTCGATCATGCTCTCAGGCGGCGTACCCAGTAAGGTGCCGACCGCTGTTGAGATAGGCCCGCCGCTAGAGACTATCAGCACATCACCTGTGTGGTGTTGCCTGACATGCGCCAATGCGTCGATGATGCCTTGCACAAAATCAACAAAGGCCGGCATGTCCGCAGGATGTGTGCGTCCGTTCATCCACTCTTGCAAACCCTTGCGCAACAAACCGAAATGGTGTTTGTACAACTCGGGGGTATTTGGTTTGGCCAGCGGTTCGGGGTGTATGGCGTGAATCACCGCTTCGCTGTCGTACTCATTCAAACCCGGCCACACCAAAGGCTGTAACTGCGTGTCTTGCAAGCCTTGTTGAATGCCTTCCCAGGTCTGGCGATGCCGCTTCAGGCTGCCGGTGATGACCGCTTCAAACTTCATGCCGCGCTCGCGCCAGTACTCGCCCAAGCGCACGCTTTGTTTCTGACCTAAGGCAGACAGTTGGTCGTAATCATCTGCGCCGAAAGAGGCCTGCCCGTGGCGAACTACAAATAAATTTCCCATGGGTGAGATTGTGGCTAAAAAAGCAGGTCATACCGGTCACACCGGTGACCGGGTATTTACAGCAATACGCTGCCTTGGATGCACACCACAGAGTCGCCGCCCACCCAGACCTGTCCGTGAGCGTCCCGAGACACATGCACACGTCCGGCGCGACCCAGAGCGGTGCCTTGTCTGGCGATGTACTTGTCTGGTGCCAGTCCGGTGCCGATCAGCCATTGGCCTAAAGCGGCGTTCAAGCTGCCAGTGACCGGGTCCTCGGTCAGGGCTTGGTTGCCAGGGAAAAACGCCCGCACTTCAAACTGTTCTTCGCCCTCTGCATGGGCGCCGACCACCCCCACTTTGCCGCGCGGCCCGACCACGCCTATTTCCAAGCCCTTGAGTACTTCTGCGTCCGGTTTGAGCGACAGCACTTGTTCTGCCGAACCCAGCATGACGGCGCGCCAACCCGGGCCGTTGTCGCACCAGGCATGATCAAGAATGTCGCTGCGGGCAATACCCAGTCCGTGCGCAATCAACTGCACGTCGTCTTCCGCCAGTGGCCCGCTGCGGCGCAATGGCGGTGCGGCAAAAGCCAGTCTTGAACCTTCGCGCTGAATATTGACCAGACCAACGCCGCATTCCTGCACCACATGTTTTCCCTTGGGCATGCCACCGGCGTGCAGCCAGGCGTGGCAGCTGCCTAAGGTGGGGTGTCCTGCAAACGGCAACTCTCGCCCGGGACAAAAAATGCGCAACGCATAGTCGGCATCCGGGTGGGTGGGCGGCAACACAAACGCGGCCTCCGATAAATTGGTCCAGTCAGTGAACGCATGCATGTCTTCAGTCGATAGACCGGTTCCATCTAACACCACCGCTACCGGATTGCCCACATAAGGCGTGGCGGTGAACACATCAACTTGGGCGAAGAGGCGTTGTTTCATGAAAGGTTTTCTTTAAGCTTTATGTGGCGGGTGAGTGCACTGGCATTTTGCGGCCGATGAAAACAGTTGCTACCACTGCCAAGCCAAACCCTAGCGTGGTCAAGTCCAGCGATTCGCCCAAAATAGGAATGGCAAACAACATGCCCAGAAACGGTTGCAGCAATTGCACCTGACTGACTCTGACAGTGCCGCCCAAAGCCAGTCCACGGTACCAGGCGAAAAACCCGAGCCACATGGAGAACAGCGAAACATAGGCAAATCCTGCCCAGGCAGACCATGGCACCGAATCAAGCGGCCGCGACAGCCAAGCCAGCGGAAGAGTCAGAGGCAAAGAAATCACCAAAGCCCAACTAATGACGTGTTGAGCAGGCATCTCTGTGGACAGGCGCCCGCCCCAGACATAACCGATGGCGCCCAGAACCATGGCGACCAGCAGCATCAGATCAGCAGAATGAAGCCACCAACCGGATTGACCGGAACGCAGAACCGCAAAGCCCAAAACCAGCAAACAACCACAGACGGCGCACAACCAAAACCCCATGGACGGGCGCTGGCGGTTGACCCGCGCGCCCAAGGCGGCGGTGGCCAACGGCAGCACGCCGGTGATGACGCTGGCATGCGCTGCGGGCACATAGCGCATCGCCAGCGAGGTCATCAAAGGAAAGCCGAAAACCACGCCTAGCGACACCATGCCCAGTGACCTGCATTGTTTTAACGTGGGTATTGGTGGTTTGACCGCAAAGAGGTAGACCGCAGACAGCATGCCCGCCACCCCGGCACGGCCGAAGGCGATGAAATAACCCGTTAATAAAGGTGTTTCAGGTGTGCCTACAGCCAAACGGGTGACTGGCAAAGTGATGGAAAACAAAACAACACCCAACAAACCCAGCCAGAGTCCGTGAAGTTCGTTTTTATTCACACGAGTACCCGTTGACCCAGCAGTTCCCAACGTTCCATGGCCGTCAGCAGTTCATCATCGATTTGTGTGACGCGTGCGGCCATGTCAGCGGCTTTTTTAGGTTCACTCACGTAGATGCTGCCGTCGACCAGCAAGCGATTCAGTTTGGCTTGTTCGGCTTCGAGTTGCTCGATCAAACCGGGCAAACTGTCGTACTCGCGTTGCTCTTTGAAGCTGAGTTTTTTGGGCGCGATTGTTTTAGCTGGCGTAGCGGATGCGCTGTTTTTGGCTGCTGCTTCTGTGGTTTTCGTGGAAGCTTGTGCTTGTGCGGCCCAGGCTTTGGCGCGGTTCGATTGCGTTAACCAGTCTTGCACGCCGCCTTCATACTCGCGCCACTTTGCGTCACCTTCAAAAGCGATGGTGCTGGTGACCACGTTATCCAAAAAAGCTCGGTCGTGGCTGACCAGAAACACCGTGCCATCGTAGTTTTGCAGCAATTCTTCCAACAACTCTAGCGTGTCTATGTCCAAATCGTTGGTCGGCTCATCCAGCACCAGCACATTGGCAGGTCTCGCAAACAACCGAGCCAGCAACAAGCGGTTGCGTTCGCCGCCCGAGAGGCTTCGCACCGGTGAATTGGCACGCGCCGGAGAAAACAGGAAATCGCCCAAATAGCTTTTCACGTGCTGGCGTTGGTTGCCAATCTCAATCCATTCGCTGCCGGGGCTGATGAAATCTTCCAGCGTGGCGTTCAGATCTAGCGCGTTACGCATTTGATCGAAATAAGCCACTTGCAAATTAGCGCCTTGCCGGACTTTGCCGCTGTCGGGCAGCAATTCGCCCAGAATCATTTTCAAGAGCGTGGTTTTGCCCGCGCCATTGGGGCCGATCAACCCCACTTTGTCGCCGCGCAAAATCGTGGCGCCAAAGCCATCCACGATTTTCTTGGTGCCGTAGGCGAGCGATACATTGGTGAGCTCGGACACAATTTTTCCGCTCGGCAAACCGGCATCCACACTGGCTTTGACCTGGCCCATGGTGTTGCGTCTGGCTTGTCTGACGGAACGCAGTTTTTCAAGGCGCGCAATCCGCGCCACAGAACGCGTGCGCCTGGCTTCAACACCTCTTCGCACCCAGACTTCTTCCTGCGCGAGCAGTTTGTCTGCCTTGGCCTGAGTGACGGCTTCAGCGGCGAGTTCAGATTCTTTGGTTAGCAGGTACTGCTGAAAATTGCCTTGGTAAGAATACAAATGCCCGCGATCCAGCTCGACGATGCGGGTGGACACGCGATCTAAAAATGTGCGGTCGTGGGTGATGACCACCATGCTGCCCTTGAACTCGATCAGCAAGTCTTCTAGCCACTGAATACTGTCCAGATCTAAGTGGTTGGTGGGCTCATCTAAGAGCAACATATCCGGCATGGTCACCAGCGCTTGGCCCAGCGCCACCCGCTTGCGCATGCCCCCCGATAGGCTGGAGATCAAAGCGTTGCCGTCAAGATGCAAGCGCTGCAATGTTTCGGTGACGCGTTGCTCCCAGTTCCACCCGTCTTGCAGCTCAATGATGTTTTGCAAACTGTCCAAGTCACCAATACCCGCTACGTATTGATCGAGCACATCTTTTAAACCGGCCAATCCTTCGCTCACAGACACGAACACAGTGACATTCGGGTCTAAGACAGGCTCTTGAGCCACGTAAGCCAGATTCAGATTCTGCTGAAACTGAATCACACCATCGTCGAGATGTTCTTTGCCCGCAAGAATCTTGAGCAAAGAAGATTTACCTGTGCCGTTTCGACCGATAAGGCCGATACGTTCCGAGGTTTCTATGGATAAAGAGGTGCGATCGAGCAGGGGAACGTCGCCGAATGCCAGCTGAGCTGACTGCAAAGTGATTAAGGCCATGTGTTGATTATCAGACCAGCCACACAACACTATTGGAGCAACCTGTGGGCTAAATGTGACTTGATAGCAGCTGTGTTGAGTGGCAAACACAGACAAAAAAACCATTGAATGCCCAAGTCTGGTTGTGAGATAGTGCGAAATCTCAGGTTTGCAAAAAATTTATTAGAGACAAAAAACAAGTCCTGACAAGGGTTTAGCGCAGCTGAAGGGACTGCAGCGAGAAATAAATCGCAAAGACTGGCGCAAACCCAGAAAATTGAGCTATAGTAGCTGGCTCAGCTTTTGAAAAGTGCTTCAAAAAAGCAGCGACAAAAGCAGGGAAAACCCCCAAGGTTTGACAGGACATTAATAATCGTGTCATAATCGCAGGCTCCGCTGATCGCAGTGGTAGCAGATGAGAAATCAT
>CANHLD010000039.1 GCA_947461325.1 Comamonadaceae bacterium | reverse complement strand
GATTTTTGCGTTCGGCGGTTGCGCCTTATTTGCCACCAGTTATTACGTGGTGCAACGCACCGGGCAAACCCGATTGTTTGCGCCGCGTCTGGCGGCGTTCACGTTTTGGGGTTGGCAAGCGGTCATCCTAGCGGCTGCCATCAGTCTGCCAATGGGGTACACCAGTGGCAAAGAATATGCCGAACTGGAATGGCCGATTGATATTTTGATCACCCTGGTTTGGGTGTCGTATGCGGTGGTGTTTTTCGGCACTATTGTTAAGCGCAAGGTATCGCATATCTACGTGGCGAATTGGTTTTATGCCGCCTTCATCTTGACAGTAGCGGTGCTGCATTTGGTCAACAGCGCTGCCATGCCTGCGGGTTGGATGAAATCGTATTCTGCATACGCAGGTGTGCAAGACGCCATGGTGCAGTGGTGGTATGGGCACAATGCAGTCGGATTCTTTTTGACCGCAGGTTTTCTGGGCATGATGTATTACTTCATTCCCAAGCAGGCGGGTCGTCCGGTGTATTCCTACCGCTTGTCCATCGTGCACTTTTGGGCGCTGATATTCACTTACATGTGGGCAGGCCCTCACCATTTGCACTACACCGCTTTGCCTGATTGGACACAGTCACTGGGCATGGTGTTCTCACTCATATTGCTTGCGCCCAGTTGGGGCGGCATGATCAACGGCATCATGACTTTGTCCGGCGCCTGGCACAAACTGCGGGACGATCCGGTGTTGCGTTTCATGATTGTGTCCTTGTCTTTTTACGGCATGAGCACATTTGAAGGACCGATGATGTCCATCAAAACGGTGAATGCGCTCAGTCATTACACCGATTGGACAGTGGGCCATGTGCACTCAGGCGCTCTGGGCTGGGTCGGACTGGTGTCTATGGGCGCGATGTATTTTCTGATCCCGCGTTTGTTCGGTGAGAAAAAAATGCACAGCGAGCCAGCCATTGAGTGGCACTTCTGGTTGGCCACCATCGGCATCGTGCTCTACATCGCCGCCATGTGGATCGCTGGTGTCATGCAAGGACTTATGTGGCGCGCCATCAATGAAGACGGCACGCTCACCTACACCTTTGTCGAAAGCGTGAAAGCCACTTACCCGTACTACGTGGTGCGTGTGGCGGGTGGTGCCTTGTATCTGGGCGGCATGCTCATCATGCTGTGGAACGTGTTGATGACGGCTTTCAAAGGGAACGTCCAACCGGTGCCTATCCCTGTTGTTGTGGCGCACGCCTGAGGAGAGAAACATGTCTGACAAAAATACTTTTAACCACGAAAAAATAGAGACCCACAGTTTTCTGATGGTGGTGTTGATCGTGCTAGTTATTGCAATCGGTGGACTGGTAGAGATCGTCCCCTTGTTTTTCCAAAAGTCCACTACTCAACCAATCGAAGGGGTGGTGCCATTGAATGCGCTGCAGTTGGCCGGACGGGATATCTATGTGCGTGAAGGTTGCTACAACTGTCACTCGCAAATGATTCGTCCGTTCCGCTCAGAGACGTTGCGCTACGGCCATTACTCGGTGGCCGGTGAATTTGTCTACGACCATCCGTTTCAATGGGGCAGCAAACGCACTGGACCGGACCTGCACCGTGTTGGCGGCAAGTACAGCGACGACTGGCATCAGGTGCATTTGACCAACCCGCGCGATCTTGTGCCCGAGTCCAATATGCCGGCCTACCCTTGGTTGGAAAAAGACCTGATTGAAGCAGATGCATTGCCGCGCCATTTATCTGCATTGCGCACAGTCGGTGTTCCGTATACCGATGCGGAGATTGCGGGCGCTGCTGACGCAGTTCGAGGTAAATCTGAGCTGACCGCATTGATCGCCTATTTGCAATCCTTGGGCCGTGCGCTCAAGTAAAGGATACAGCCATGGATGACATCACCCATTTGCGCATTGTTGCGACTGTGCTGAGTTTTTTATGTTTTATAGGCATCATTTTGTGGACGCTTGACCGGCGCAAAACACGCCGGTTTGAAGAAGCTTCCCGTTTGCCTTTTTTGGATGAGTAAGGATTGCCATGAGTGATTTCAACAGTTCGTTTTGGTCCGTCTTCATTGCCACAGTGACATTGCTTGGCATTGTGGCTTGCCTGGTGTTGTTGTGGGTGACCGCGCATAAAAAATCCATCGGTAATGCAGACAACACCACCGGCCATGTGTGGGACGAAGATTTGCGTGAGATGAACAATCCACTGCCGATGTGGTGGGTAGGTATGTTTGTTTTGAGTGTGATATTCGGTCTGTGCTACTTATGGATTTTTCCAGGACTGGGCAGTTTCAAGGGCAGCCAAGCCTGGACCTCGCAAGCAGAGTACAACGCTGAAATAGTAGATGCAGACAAAGCGCTGGCACCTTTGTATGCGGCCTACGATGCTTTGCCAGTTGAGCAGTTGGCCAAAGACCCCAAGGCCATGGCGATTGGTGAGCGCTTGTTCATGAACAACTGTTCCCAATGCCACGGCTCAGACGCCAAAGGTTCCAAAGGCTATCCGAATTTGACCGACAGTGACTGGTTGCATGGCGGCGCGCCTGAAAACATCAATGCGTCGATTACTAACGGTCGCCAAGGCATGATGCCTGCCATGGCACAGGCCGTGGGCAGTCCTAAGGAAGTTTCTGAAGTGGCGCATTACGTGCTCAGTTTGTCCGGCAGTCCGCATGATTCACTCAAGGCTTCGGGGGGTAAAAACAAATTCACGGTATGTGCATCTTGTCACGGCGTAGACGGCAAGGGCAACCAAGCCCTGGGCGCCCCAAACCTCAGCGACAAAATTTGGTTGCATGGCTGGGGCGAGCAAGCGATTGTCAATATGGTGAACCATGGCAAAGTCAATGTGATGCCAGCCCAGAAAGACAGACTCAGCGCCTCGCAGATACATGTGCTGACATCCTATGTCTGGTCACTTTCATATCAAAACTCTGCCATAGCTAAACCTTGAATTCAGATAACCGTTCTTCCAAGGTCATACCCATACATCCAGCAGGCGACACGCAATCGTCTGCTTTTTTGTATGCGTCTATGCCCAAAATTTACCCGCGCACCGTGCACGGTTTGTTCGCGCGTTGGAGATGGATGGGGGTGTTCATCACTCAATTGGTTTTTTACGGTTTGCCATGGCTGGAATGGGGTCAGCGTCAGGCGGTATTGTTTGATTTAGGGGCGCGCCGTTTTTATATATTCGGTCTGGTGCTCTACCCGCAAGACTTTATTTACTTGACGGGCTTGCTGGTGATCAGCGCTCTGTCGCTGTTTTTGTTCACGGCGGTAGCCGGGCGTTTATGGTGCGGTTATGCCTGTCCGCAAACTGTGTACAGCGAATTATTCATGTGGATTGAGCGCAAAGTAGAAGGTGATCGCAGCGCGCGAATACGTTTGGATAACGGCGACTTGTCATTGGAAAAGCTGGTTAAAAAAACCTATAAACATATTCTCTGGTTGGGCTTGGCAATATGGACAGGGTTTACCTTTGTCGGTTATTTCACACCGATTCATGAACTGGGCATGGAGTTTTTACAGACGCGCATGGGTTCGTGGGAAGTGTTCTGGGTGTTCTTTTACGGTTTTGCCACCTATGGCAACGCAGGCTTCATGCGCGAGCAGGTGTGCAAATACATGTGCCCGTATGCGCGTTTTCAAAGCGCGATGTTCGACAAAGATACATTGATCGTCACTTACGATGAAAAACGCGGAGAGCCGCGTGGCGCACGTTCACGGCATGTAGCTTTGTTAGACACTGGACTCGGCGCTTGTGTGGATTGCGACTTGTGTGTGCATGTTTGTCCCACCGGTATTGATATTCGCCAAGGCTTGCAATACGAATGCATTGGCTGCGCTGCCTGTGTGGATGTGTGCGATGGTGTGATGGACAAAATGGGTTACGACAAGGGCTTGATCCGCTACGCCACCCAAAACGCCATGGACAAAGGGTGGACCACCACAGCCATGTGGAAACGCATTTTTCGCCCGCGTGTGTTGATTTACACAGGCGTACTGTGGACTTTGATTTTGCTGCTGGGATTTAGCTTGTTGATGCGTATGCCGATGAAAGTGGATGTGATCCGCGACCGAGGCTTGCCGCGCATCACCCAGCAAGGCGAGGTGGAGAATGTGTACCGATTGCAAATCATGAATGCCACCGAAGAAATACAAGGCTTGCATATACAAGCTCGGGGCTTAGATGGCATGTCTATCTTCACCAGTGATGAACTTCAAGTCGGGGCTGCCGAGTCTCGGTGGTTACCGGTGCGTATTGGTGTTCCCTATGAAAACCTGAAGCCCGGTTCGTACCCGGTCTGGTTTGATATCTCCAACGACGATGGCAGTTTGCACGTGACTGAAAAAGCGGTGTTCTTGGTTCCCCGCTGAATGAAATAAATGAGAGGTTTGTATGTCATCTGATCAATCGAGTTTTTCCCAACCCTGGTGGCGCTTCGGCCATGTGTGGTTGGTGTTGTCGGGCCCGTTGCTGGTGGTGATCGCTAGTTTGGTGTCCGGCTGGATTGCGTTTCAGGGCAATGACACGGATTTCACAAAAGACGATGAGATGGTGAAAAATAATTTGCAACTTGCCCGTCCTGAGCAACGTAAAGCCTTGACCCCAGCGATACAGGGACGTAATCACGCAGCAACATCTGCAACCAGTCAATAAAGGGCAATTGCACTTTCAGTGTTATTCAAATGAGCCCATCACTCTGGCAAAGACACGTTTTACCTTTCACATTGATGTTGGGGCTGTTGGCCATCTCCACGCTTGCGGGAGACTATGTTCTTCATCAATTCAATTTGGTTTGGGTGGGTCGCTATCTGGGAATTCCTGGAACGCTTTTGATACTGGCTTCGCTTTACTACTCTGCACGCAAGAGAAAGTGGGTTGACTACGGAAATCCACAAACACTCCTCAAGTTGCATGAGTTCGGTGCCTGGCTTGGCTCGACCATGGTGTTGATTCATTCAGGCATTCATTTCAATGCCGTTCTGCCTTGGTTGGCTACCTTGGCCATGGGACTCAATGTGGTGAGTGGTCTAGTGGGCAAATTACTTTTGAAAAGATCCCGACAATTTGTCATGACTGAGCGTGAGCAATTCAAAGCGCAAGGATTGTCAGCCATTGAAATTGAACGTTCAGTTTTCTGGGACTCTGTGGCACTCAACGCCATGGCGCAATGGCGCAAGGTTCATATTCCGATATTTATGGTTTTTGCGGTACTTGCCATCGGTCATATTTTCAGTGTATTCATATTTTGGGAGTGGCGATGAGTCGAACACTCAAACTGGTTCTGCTTGTCGTCTTGTTGGTCATCGCCATTCTTTCCTTTGCCTATGCTCAACTGATGGTCGCTCCTGGGCATTTAATGGCAGCGCACCAACAATTGAATGGCGATTGTTTTGCTTGCCACACATCATTTCGCGGAGTTGACTCCAAAAAATGCATCACCTGCCACCTGCCAGCCGACATCGGTCGTTTGACAACCAAGGGGCTGCCAGTTGCCAAGCCTTTGACTTCAGCAACTTTCCATAAAGATTTAAGTCAACCAAGTTGTGTGTCTTGCCACAGTGACCATGTGGGGGTTAAGCGTTACCAGTTAAGCCGAAAATTCGATCATGCTTTGCTTAAAACAGAGATGAGAGCAAATTGTCAGGCTTGTCACATGCCCCCCGGAGATTTTATTCATCAGCAAATCAAAGGCAACTGCGCGCAATGTCATGCGCAAACGAAGTGGACACCAGCCACATTCGAGCACGACAAATTGTTCGTGCTCGATAAACACCATTCAGCTGCATGTTCCACTTGTCACATTGCCAATGATTACAAGCGATACACATGTTATGGGTGCCATGAGCATTCAATTGAAAAAATTCGACGTGAACATCAGGAAGAAGGCATCACACAATTTGATCAATGTGTTGAATGTCATCGCAGCGGCGATGACGATTGAGCTTTACGCCGACAAGCTACCCATTAACAGGCGGGTGCATTGACCAGTTCTTTGAGCGCTTCAGGTTTAAGGATGCGCAGATTTTTCTGCTTGACTTCCAATACACCGTCTTCGACCATTTTGGTGAAAGTGCGGCTGACAGTTTCAATTTTCAAACCCAGGTAACTGCCGATTTCTTCACGCGTCATGCGCAATACCAACTCGGAGCGGGAAAAACCTCGCGCATGCAAACGTGTGGTCAAGTTTAGTAAAAAAGCGGCCAGTCTTTCTTCGGCGCGCATGCTGCCCAGCATCATCATGACGCCGTGTTCACGCACGATTTCACGGCTCATGATTTTGTGAACGTGATGCTGCAAGGCGTTGACTTCGCGTGAAAGCTCTTCGATTTTGTCGAAAGGCATGGCGCACACCTCAGCGTTTTCCAAAGCCACGGCGTCACAGGTGTGTCGGTCGCTGACGATGCCGTCCAGTCCCATGATTTCACCTGCCATTTGAAAACCGGTGACTTGCTCGCGGCCGTCTTCGAGTGTGATGCTTGTTTTGAAAAATCCAGTACGTATAGCGAACAGGGAGTTGAATTCGGCGCCGTTGTGATAGAGGGAGTCGCCGCGAGCTACTTTGCGTCGGTTGCCAACCAAAGCGTCTATGCGGTCAAGGTCTGCTGCACTCAAGTCGACAGGCATGCACAGTTCGCGCAAATTGCAATTCGAACAAGCTACTTTGAATGTTTGTGGGTTCATCGAAGTCATAGAACCTTTGAAGTGAGTATGAAAAAAACCATTCTTTGATTTAGCTCAATACGCTTGCCAGTGATCACAGGCACATTATCGTTGCTAATGCTGACCAACATGATCATTTCTAAAGATATTCTTCAACAGTTTGATATGCCAGGGCCGCGGTATACGTCGTACCCCACGGCCGATAGGTTCGTTGAAGCCTATGGAGAGGCTCAGTACCTTGATTCATTGAAAGAGCGCCGTGTCAGTCCGCGCGGGATGATGTCGCCACTTTCGATATATATACACATACCTTTTTGTGCATCTTTGTGCTACTACTGCGCCTGTAACAAAATCATCACCGGAAATTATCAAAAAGCTATCGACTATCTGGATGATTTGCAACGTGAAGTTGAGTTGTTGGTACCGCATTTGGGGCAAGGTCAGGCGGTTTCGCAAATTCATTTGGGCGGCGGCACGCCTACTTTTTTCAAAGACAAGGAATTACATGAGTTGGTAAATCTGCTCAAGGCTGCATTTCAATGGCAGCCGAATGGTGAATTTGCCATTGAGGTTGACCCCAGAACAGTTGATATTGAGCGCTTACACAATTTGTGGGCTATGGGTTTTAACCGGCTGAGTTTGGGCATACAAGATTTCGATCCACAAGTTCAGCAAGCCGTACACCGTGTACAAACTGTGGACCAAGTACATGCCCTGATGCAGGCCGCCAGAGCCATAGGATTTGTCTCCGTCAATTTAGACTTGATCTATGGTTTGCCGCTTCAAACACAAGCAAGTTGGCAACGCACTTTGCACGCTGTCTTACAACTTCGCCCCGACCGTTTGGCCATTTATGGTTACGCACATTTACCCGCTCGATTCAAACCGCAGCGTCACATACATGTCGAAAGCCTTCCAAGTGCATCACAAAAAACAAGCATGTTGGAAATGGCATTGCAGCAACTGCAAGATGCAGGTTATGTGTATATAGGCATGGATCATTTTGCGTTGCCCGAAGATGGTTTGTCCGTTGCTAAACGCCAGGGCAGATTGCACAGAAATTTCCAAGGCTACAGCACCCGCCCTGATGGTGATTTGCTCGGCTTAGGCGTCTCTGCCATTGGCAGCATGGGGTCGAGTTATGTGCAAAACGCCAAGTTGATAGACGATTATTCGGACTTGTTGCATCATGGGAAATTACCGGTGGTCAAAGGCATTGGCTTGACCCGGGATGATTTGGCCAGGCGCAGCATCATCATGGCGTTGATGTGTCAGGGCAGGGTGGAGTTGGCAGACATTGAGCAATCGCATTTGCTGGAGTTCAGCACTTACTTTGCAAGTGAGCTGGCTCAGTTGGAAGCATTTGCCAAACACGGCCTTATCGAGTTTGACGGCCGGGTGATCACAGTCACTGCTAATGGTTGGTATCTTGTCAGAGCCATTGCAATGGTATTTGACAAGTATGTGCAATCCGATGAAAAACGGACGCATTTCTCCAAAATTTTGTGATGTTCAGTTCCCTGTTGATCAGCGCTTTTTTAATGGGCTTGGCCGGTGGGCCGCATTGCTTGGTCATGTGTGGCTCGGCGTGCATGGGCGTCTCTCGCATGCCCGGTCAATCGGCCACGCGCAATCTGTTGCTGTTTCAAGCCGGGCGTCTTGCGGGGTATGCCGCATTGGGTGCGATCGCGGCTATGTCCATGAACGCACTGGGTTGGATGGCTGAGCAGACTGCGGTGCTTCATCCGCTATGGAGCATGCTGCATATTGCTGGCGTGATCTGGGGTTTGTGGCTGATGTTCAGAGCCGAACAACCTTTGTGGGTGAGTCGAACTGCACAACGTATATGGCAGACCATGTCCACCCAAACAAACGCTTTGTCGAAGCAAGCTTTGGCACCATTGTGGCTGGGCATGGTGTGGGCATTGCTACCCTGTGGTTTGTTGTATTCAGCACTTCTGGTGGCCATGTTTACTGCCGGCGCAGTGCAAGGTGCATTAGTGATGGCTATGTTTGCACTGGGCGGCGGGCTGATGCTGACGGTGTTTCCGTGGCTGTGGTCGCGCTTAATGAATGGTGGTAATTGGGGTCAGGTTCCAATTAATGGAATTAATTGGAACCTGACCCCAATTACCACAAAGACCAAGATATTCAATCACTTGGGAACCAGACTGTCCGGTTTATTGCTGATGGTGACAGCTGCATGGGGTTTGTGGACAGGATTGACCCACAGCGTATCGCCCTGGTGTTTGCCAAGTATCACTGTTTGAAATTTTCGCTTTTGTTGATGATGATCAATACAGCAGAATTTTGTCAGTCGTATTCTTCATATATTGAATTGACTTAATAACTAGGAGTTTTCAAATGTACAAACGCATCATGGTCGCTACCGACGGCTCGCATCTTTCACAAAAGGCAGTGGACTCTGCCATAGAGATGGCGGTTCAATTCAAAGCTGAATTGCTTGCGGTCAATGTGGTTCCGCACTACATACAAACTTACTTTGAAGGTTCATTTGCGGTGAGTGATGTGGATAGTAAAAAAATTGAAGAGCAATGGGTGCAGACGGCACAAAAGGTATTGGACAAAGTGGAGGTGCAAGCCAAAGCCAAAGGTGTGGTCACGGGTACCAAGGTGGTGAAGTCGGACGACATCGCTCACGGTTTGATGGATCAAGCAAACCACTACAAGGCGGATTTGATCATCATGGCTTCTCACGGACGCAAAGGGATCAAGCGTTTGCTGTTAGGTAGCGAAACGCTGGCAGTGTTGACGCACGCAAAGACTCCAGTGTTGGTGTTGCGTTAATTGGTAATTGGGGTCAGGTTCCAATTACCCCTGATGGGTCGGCCAAAGCGTGACTTAACAGAACCGCAGAAATGCCAACTACACCGGATGGGTCGGTCAAAGCGTGTCTTTGTTCAACTCAACAAATTCCCACACCCAAAGGATGGTTCAGCCTAAGCTATTCCAACTAACTTAAACATCATTGAAACGCTGACAACCCGCGATACAACATGGTGCAAGCCAACACGTAAAGTAAATATGCGAAACCACGTTTGAGTTTGGCCACAGGTAGTCGCTGCGCATACCTTGCACCCATGGGCGCGGTGAATACAGTGCAAACACAAATAATGAAAAAACCGGGCAGCCAAACAAAACCGAAACTGTGCGGCGGTGTATTTGTCACAGACCAACCGCTGACCACATAGCCGATGGCGTTAGCCAGTGCGATTGGAAAACCCAAAGCCGCACTGGTGCCCACCGCCTGGCGCATGGGCACGTTGCACCAAGCCATGAACGGCACGCTGATGAATGCACCTCCTGCGCCTACCAGTCCGGAAATCAAACCGATGATGCCCCCGGCTAAAGATTGACCGGCAGGCCCCGGCATTTGTCTACTGGGTTTGGGTTTTTTATCCAGCAACATTTGAGTGGCTGAAAACGCCGTGAAAAAACTGAACACCAAAGCCAGCACAGAGCCCTTGATGACGGCGAACAACCACAGACTGGAGACAGCACTGCCTAAGACCAGACCGGGCGCAATGCCTTTGAACAAATCCCATCGAACAGCACCCGCCTGATGGTGGGCACGCGTGCTTGCCAGTGAGGTAATGACGATGGTTGACATGCCGGTGGCAATCGCCATTTTCACCGCCATGTCAGTAGACAGGTCAAGGTGATGAAGCAAAAAAGTAAGAAAGGGAATCATGACCAAGGCACCACCGACGCCCAGCAATCCTGCCAAAAAACCTGCACAAGAGCCCATTGCGGCAAGTGCCAACAACATCAACGGCCAGTTTGTCATTCGGTTTATGCCAGACCGAGTTTTTGTGCCATGCCTATGCGTTGCAATTTGCCGGTTGCGCCTTTAGGAATTTCTTCCAGCAACAAAATTTTGCGAGGTACTTTGAAATCTGCGACACGCGTGGAAACGTAATCGCGCAATTCTTTTTCTGTGGCTGCCACGCCTTCACGCAGAACAACTGCAGCGCCGACTTCTTCGCCGAGTTTGTCGTGCGGGATGCCGAAACACACGACTTGACCGACGGCCGGATGGTCCATCAATATTTCATCGATTTCGCGGGGGCTGATTTTTTCGCCGCCCCGGTTGATGATTTCCTTCAATCGACCGGTGATGCTGATGTAGCCGTCCGCGTCCATATTGCCCTGGTCACCGGTGCGAAACCATCCGTGTGTGAATGCTTCTGCGTTGGCTTTGTCGTTGTTTTCATAGCCGGGTGTGACGTTAGGTCCGCGAATCACGATTTCACCGGTGTCACCGGCTTTCAGCAAGTTGCCGTCTAAGTCCATGATGGCGACTTCAGGACCTGCTGCGATGCCGACGGTGCCGGGTTTGCGCTGTGCAGGCGGCAGTGGGTTGCAAGCCATTTGGTGAGCGGCCTCTGTCATGCCGTAGGCTTCAATC
The DNA here is from genome assembly GCA_947461325.1 of Comamonadaceae bacterium. GTDB lineage: Bacteria > Pseudomonadota > Gammaproteobacteria > Burkholderiales > Burkholderiaceae_C > Limnohabitans. Next base: position 784 of record CANHLD010000039.1, on the reverse strand, counting down.
ACCGGTGCGTGAAACGTAGCCTCCAACTCGGCCAGCACTTGAGGTGGCAGTGAAGATGATGATGAACGGATAAAGCGCAAAGGCACACGCGCAATCACCTCTTTGTTGTTGGCAGCTCTGGACAAAATCGCCTGGTGCATGGTGGGCACGGCGGTATACCAAGTCGGTTTGACTTCGTCCATTTGTGCAAAAAATTTCAAGGCATTAAAGCCGCCTGTGCAATGCACTTCACCCCCTTGTGACAACGGCGCCAATATGCCTGCGATCAAGCCATGTATATGGAACAAAGGCATGACATTCAAGCCTCTGTCGGTGGATGTGAAGCGCGTGCTGGTGGCGATGTGTTGGGCTGAAGCGCAGACGTTGCGCTGTGTCAAAGGCACGATCTTCGGCCGAGATGTGGTGCCTGATGTGTGAAGCACCAGTGCCACATCATCAGCCAATGCCGCGCCGGGGTGCGCAGGCGCGGCTGCTGTGCGTGCAGAGGTGTCCAAGGTGAATGAACCTGCACCATGGTCGGGTGTGGGATGCAACACCAAAATAGACACACCGAGTTTGCGTGCGACTTCAATCGCCGGTGAAGCAGAACCTGCTTCGACGATCAAGGCCTTAGCGTTCAAGTCGTTCAAGTAAAACTCGAATTCATCAGCACGGTAAGAGGGGTTGAGCGGTGCGGAAGTGCAACATGCCGCCACGGTGATGAATGACGATGCCATGTCTGCGCCGTTGGGCAATACCAACGCCACGCGGTCGTTGCGACCGATGCCGACGGCATTCAATGATT
>CANHLD010000038.1 GCA_947461325.1 Comamonadaceae bacterium | reverse complement strand
GGCCACGCGTTGAATGGATCACCCACCATGCCGCGATTGGCAGTGACGGCATTGATGCACTTCTCTATCCCTCAAAACCTTCGTCTGAACAACTTCGCGGTTTGGTCGTGGCAGGTACTGGTGCAGGCACATTCAAACCGGCATGGGAAGAAGCGCTGCAACGCGCAGTGTCGTTGGGAATTGATATTTGGATCAGCAGCCGTTGCGCCTGGGGCCGTGCTTTGCCGCAGGCTCAACAACAGTGCGGCGAACTGACTTCGCTTACACCAGCCAAAGCGTGTATGGCTTTGGCTTTGTCAGTGATGCAAAAAGACGAAAAAAACTCAGCTCTTTAAGGCTGACAAAGCGCGTTCTTTGATGTCTTCCACGCTGCCTTGTCCGCTGATGGCGCGGTATTTAGGAGCGAGTGCAGGCTCGGCTTTGGCCCAACCTGAGTAGTAATCGACCAGCGGGCGGGTTTGTGCGCTGTAAACCTCAAGCCGTTTTTTGACAGTGTCTTCCTTGTCATCATCCCGCTGAATCAAAGGCTCGCCGGTGATGTCATCCAGTCCGTCTTGTTTAGGGGGATTGAACTTGACATGGTAGGTGCGGCCACTGGCCACGTGCACGCGACGCCCACTCATGCGCTCGATGATGGCGTCAAACGGCACATCAATTTCGAGCACGCAATCGAGTTTGACACCGGCTTGCTTCATAGCATCAGCCTGCGGAATGGTGCGGGGAAAACCGTCAAACAAAAATCCGTTGGCGCAGTCTGCATGCGTGATGCGTTCTTTGACCAAACCAATGATGATGTCGTCACCCACCAAACCGCCGGCGTCCATAACCTTTTTGGCAGCCAGACCCATTTCGGTACCGGCCTTGACCGCAGCGCGCAACATGTCTCCAGTGGAAATTTGGGGAATGCCATATGCTTGGCAAATGAATGTGGCTTGTGTGCCTTTACCAGCACCGGGCGCGCCCAACAATATCAGTCTCATCGTCTTCCTCGGGTATGTAACATTCGCCGTCTATGCAGCGCTTGGTCGTCAGTCAAGCCTAGAGAATATCACGCACGGCCTAGCTGTAGCTGACATGTCAACCCTTGTAGAAAGCCTGGACCCGGGCCAAGTCTTGCGGGGTATCTACCCCCGGAGCGCTGGCCAGATCGGACACATGAACCGCTATCTTGTGGCCATGCCAAAGGGCGCGCAATTGTTCAAGGGCTTCTGCTTGTTCCGTGGGAGCCTGAGTCAATAGAGGAAATTGTTTCAAAAAGCCTGTTTGGTAGGCATACAAACCAACATGGCGATAGACCGGGTAGGGTGGCAATTGGCCGCTGGTGGCGTCGCGCCAGCAAGGAATGCTTGCCCGGCTGAAATATGAGGCATTGGACTGAGAATCTAGAACCACTTTCACCACATGCGGGCTGAGCCAATCGTTCAAATCGGTGATCGGATGCGCCAAGGTAGACATGCTGACATCGATACGTCTACCCAGTAATTGTGCAACCTCATCAATGTGCAGAGGATTGATCAAGGGCTCATCGCCTTGCACGTTGACCACGATGTCATGATCGGCCAGACCAAGTAAATCGGCTGTTTCAGCCAAACGATCGCTGCCGCTGGGATGGTCATCTCTGGTCAAGACCGCCTCAACGCCATGCGCTTGGCAAGCCGACACAATGCTCAGGTGATCTGCCGCCACCACCACGCGTTGCGCCGAAGACTTAGCAGCTTGTTGAGCAACTCGAACCACCATGGGCAGGCCTGCGAGGTCAGCCAACGGTTTGTGAGGTAATCGGGAAGAACCAAGCCGTGCCGGGATCAGCACCACATAGGCTGCATCAGCCATGCAATTTGTCCAGTTCGTCGTCGGTCAAGGTGCGGGCCTCAAGTTCCAACATCACAGGTATGCCGTCGCGCACCGGATAAGCCAGTCGCGCGCTTCGCGAAATCAGTTCGTTGGTTTCCCGTTGATAAATCAAACTGCCCTTGGTGACAGGGCAGACCAGCAGTTCAAGCAGTTTGGTGTCCATATTTCAATGATAGCTGTTGCACATCTGAAGTGATTTCGTCGAGCAAAACACCGGGTAATTCGCATTCCAAAGGCACCGCCCAAGCCTCAGGCAAATGTGGCCACAGTTTGACTGCGTCTTTTTCCGTGCAAAGAACCGGTAGGTCATTGCTGGGGCGCCAATTCGACAGCGGCGCGTGGTCTTGCAAAGGGTAGGTGTTGGCCAATACCAGGCCGGTGTTTTTCAAAGCTTCAAAAAATAGATCCGGACGGGCGATGCCGGCAAGCGCTTGAACAGGTTGATTGATCCACGAAGACAGCAACCGCTGCTGACCCAAACCATTGATGGCGATGTGGGATAAATACCTTTTGGCTGGCAGACTGTTTTCAAAAGACTGTTGGGCCGTGTGCAAAAGATATTGTTTGACGTCTGGTGCCAGTTTTCGGGGCCAGCTTTCTCGCAAGGGGCCTGCAGGTAACAGCCAACCGTTGCCAAGCCCTCTGTCATCGAACACGCAAACCGCGAGATCATGGTGCAAGCCGCGATGTTGCATGCCGTCATCGCTGATGAGGAGACGAGTGGCGGGGTAAGCGCGAAGCAAAGCAAGTGCAGCTTGCGCGCGTTGTCTTCCTATAAAAACCGGCACCTGGCAACGCCGCTTGATCAACAAGGCTTCATCCCCTGCAGCGTCGGCCTGAGTATCAGCCGTGACCTCACGCACAGATTCATCTGACGTGCCATAGGCCCGTGCAATCACACCGACTTGCAAGCCCAACTTTTGGAAATGTTGAACAAGACTGATAACGACCGGGGTTTTACCGGTTCCGCCGACCAGTACATTACCCACAACCAGCACAGGAACCGGCACATGCACAGATTCACGCTTGCCGCTAAGGTACAAATGGTCCTGCCGCATTAGCCAGAGCTTGGTCAGCCATGAAACCGGCCCAAGCAGGAAGGCCACCAAACCTTTGCCCGTCCACACCTGCTCGGTAAAAAATGCGGACAGCTTCATGGTGAATCAGGGCAAAACCGTGGTGCTGGTGCGCGCCTGGGCTGAGAAGGTAATGCGTTGCAAGCCGGATTTTTGCGCGGCTTCCAAAACTTGAATGACAGACTGGTGGCTGGCATGTGCATCAGCGGAAATAACCACCAATGCCTGTGGCGATTCTTTGGCGGCTTGGCTCAAAGCCGATGTCAAAGCGATGACATCCGAGGGATTGATGGCGATTTTTTGAACCACATAGCGGCCATCACTGCTGACGCTTACCCGTATTTCATTCGGTTTGGACTCTTGCTGGCCGCTGTCAGCTTGGGGCAATTGCATATCGAGTTGCGTCAATCGACCATAGGTGGTGGTTAGCATCAGAAAAATAAGTATGACCAGCAATACATCGATAAACGGTATCAGATTGATCTCGGGCTCGGATGAGTGAGGGCGGCCAAAACGCATCTTATTTGCCTTTGGATGCCGCGTAAAAATGACGCACAAAACGCTCAGACGCAATTTCCAACTCTACAGTGAAATAGTCCACGCGGTTTCTGAAATGACGCCACATCACCAAGCTGGGAATCGCAATCACCAGACCGAAAGCAGTGTTGTACAAAGCGACGGAAATGCCGTGCGCCAATTGCGCCGGGTTGCCTGAGCCCGGGGTTTGCGAACCGAAAATTTCAATCATGCCGACGACGGTGCCGAACAATCCAAGCAGTGGGGCAATGGAGGCAATAGAGCCCAGTGCGCTGAGGTACTTCTCCAGTTTGTGATTGACGCGGCGACCGCTGGCCTCAACCTCTGCTCGAAAATCGGATTCGGAAGTGCTTGGCTTGTGTTGTCTATGCATTAGACCCGTCACGATGATTTCGCCCATCGCGCAATGGTTTTTGAGTTGGCTGATGGAGTTAGGGTTTAACAACTCGGGTTGCGACAAGGACAACACTTCGTCAAGTAAGCGATCTGGAATGACCAGCTTGGTTTGCAAGCTGTAGAGCCGCTCAAAAATCAGTGCCATGGCTGCGATTGAGCATGCGAGTAAGGGCCAAATCGGCCAGCCTGCGGCTTGTATGATGCCTAGCAATTGCGTTCTCCTGTCAGGTGTGAGAACAATTATGTCTTAGTTGTCACTCACAAACAGGTTTCAATTTAGCTATGAACGACTTTTCTGCCGTGAATGAAACAATCGCTGGTCGTGTCTGGTCAGTCGGCGGTTTATGCCAAGCCATCAGCGATCAGTTGAAATCTCGTTTCGGCATGGTGCTGGTGCGCGGTGAAATATCCGGCATGACGCGAGCCGCCAGTGGGCATTGCTACTTGACTCTCAAAGATGAGCAAGGGCAACTTCGCTGCGCCATGTTCAAGCGCACGGCAGACATGTTGAACTTTGAACCGCGCAACGGAGACCAAGTCGAAGTGCAGGCCCGATGCGGTCTGTATGTGCCACGCGGTGAATTGCAATTGGTGATTGAAGCCATGCGCCCCGCAGGGGCCGGTCAATTGCATGAAGCTTATTTGCGCCTCAAAGCCAAGCTGGAGTCCCAGGGCTTGTTTGACGAAGACCGCAAGCGACCGATCAAGTTGCGTCCGGCTTGCATAGGCATCGTCACTTCCTTGTCTGCCGCCGCCCTGCATGATGTGGTGACCGCTTTGAAAAGGCGCGTGCCACACATACCTGTTCTGATTTCACCAAGCCCCGTGCAAGGCGCAGACGCACCCGAGCAATTGATTGCTTCGCTTCAAGCCTTGCAAAAGTTACCTGAAGTGGATGTCATTTTGTTGGTCCGCGGCGGTGGTTCCATGGAAGATTTATGGGCTTTCAATGATGAAGCCTTGGCGCATGCCATCGTTTCCTGTCGGGTGCCTGTCATCACAGGTGTGGGGCACGAAACCGATTTCACCATCGCCGATTTTTGTGCCGATTTGCGAGCGCCGACACCTACGGCCGCGGCCGAGATGTGCGCTTTAGATCAGGCGACCGATCTGGCGGGTTTAGATTATTTTCAAGAATTGATGATGTCTGCCATGCGCCAACACATGGACCACTGCTGGCAGCGATTAGACAGGTCGGAGCGCCAAATCGGCAGACCGTCAAGTTGGCTGCACCAGCAACAACATGCCTGCAGCGTGTTTGCCAATCGGCTTGGTCGCGCCACCCTCAACACATTAAATCGCCGTCAACTCTCGTTACAGCCGATGGCTTTACGCTTAAATAGGGCTGCGGTTGACATGCCCGCCCACCATGCCAGACGTTTGGATAAAGCCCAATGGCTGTTACAAAATTTAGATCCGGCACTGGTTTTAAAGCGTGGTTATGCCTGGCTGCAAAACCGTGATGGCGTGGCTTTGAGTTCTGTGAAAGACATGCATCCCGGCGAGCAAGTGACCGCCAGATTGGCTGACGGTGAGGTCGCACTCAGGGTCGAGGATCAGACTTAAACAGGCTGGACTTAAGCACGTAGGATTTTTTAATCTGCTTGCTGGCAAACCAACCTTGCTTCATTTCCAGCACAAAGCGCACAGGTTTTTCCGAGCAGTGAGAATCCAGAGTTTGCGGCTTCATATCTACTAGGTTGACAATCGTTCCGTCGTCCGCCACAAAGGCCGCTGTCAACGGTATCAATGTGTTTTTCATCCAAAAACACAAAATCTGAGGTTGTTCAAAAATGAAAATCATGCCTTCATGGGCTGGCATTTCTTTTCTATACATCAATCCAGTTGCTCGTTGTTCAGGCGTAGCAGCGACTTGAGCATCTATCTGAAACATACCGGCTTGAATCAGCACACGGGGTAAATCGGTTTGGGCGGTTTGAGACCAAGCTCCAAAACTTAGCAAGCTGAGAATCAATGTCAAAAGTGAAGACTTCATCGCTAGGGTCAGGTTCGATGGTTAGAATGGTTTGAAAGCCGCGTCAAGTAAAGCAACAGCGGTGTGCATACTTTTTTCAGGGAGATTGTGACTTGTACCAGCATATCAAAGTGCCCGCCAAGGGCGAAAAAATCATCGTTAATTCTGACATGTCATTGACTGTCCCAGATCAACCCATCATTCCATTCATTGAAGGCGATGGCACGGGGTTGGACATCACACCTGTCATGCTCAAAGTGGTGGATGCTGCAGTCGCCAAGGCCTATAGCGGCAAGCGACAAATTCACTGGATGGAAGTGTATGCAGGTGAAAAATCCACCCAAATTTACGGGCCTGACGTTTGGCTACCTCAAGAAACTTTGGCTGCGCTCAAAGAATATGTCGTTTCAATCAAAGGTCCTTTGACCACACCGGTGGGCGGCGGTATCCGCTCTTTGAACGTTGCGTTGCGCCAAGAACTTGATTTGTATGTTTGTCTGCGCCCGGTTCAATATTTCAAAGGCGTGCCTTCTCCTTTGAAAGAACCTGAAAAAACCCACATGGTGATCTTCCGCGAAAATTCGGAAGACATTTATGCGGGTATCGAATACGAGGCCGAGTCTGACAAAGCCAAAAAATTGATCAAGTTTTTGATCGATGAAATGGGCGTCACCAAAATCCGCTTCCCCAACACCTCTGGTATCGGTATCAAACCTGTGTCCCGCGAAGGCACCGAGCGTCTGGTTCGTAAAGCTATTCAGTACGCCATTGACAACGACAAGCCCAGTGTCACCATCGTGCACAAGGGCAACATCATGAAATACACCGAAGGTGGATTCCGCGACTGGGCTTATGGCTTGGCGCAAAAGGAATTCGGCGCTCAGTTGATTGACGGCGGACCTTGGTGCAGTTTCAAAAACCCACGCACCGGTCGTGAAATCATCGTCAAAGACAGCATTGCAGATGCCTTCTTGCAACAAATTTTGTTGCGGCCTGCCGAGTACAGCGTGATTGCCACTCTCAATTTGAATGGCGACTACATTTCTGATGCTTTGGCCGCACAAGTAGGCGGTATCGGCATTGCGCCCGGCGCCAATTTGTCAGACTCCGTGGCATGCTTTGAAGCCACCCACGGAACAGCGCCGAAATATGCTGGCAAGGATTATGTAAACCCTGGCTCAGAGATTTTGTCTGCAGAAATGATGCTGCGTCACATGGGCTGGATCGAGGCTGCCGACTTGATCATTTCCTCCATGGAAAAATCCATTCTCAGCCGCCACGTGACCTACGATTTTGCCCGCTTGATGGAAGGAGCAACCCAAGTGAGTTGCTCCGGTTTTGGTCAAGTCATGATTGACCACATGTAGTGTGGTTTCCGGGGCATATCACATGCCCTGGGTCATCAAATTCGCCCGGAATTGCGGCGTGCGCAGTCGGGAACCTTTTGGGTCTGCTGCCTGCGTTGTTCCGGCGGGCGTCACGGCAGGCGCTGCAATTACCTTGATGTTTTTCGCCATCCACCCCCTTGGACCTTGCAGGGGCTCGTAAACAACACTTGCGCCTTGCTGCAGTGTTTTAAAACCAATCATTTCTACTTCGCTGAAGTGAGCAAAGATATCTGAGTCAAACTCATTGGATTCAATAAATCCAAAACCCTTGTGGTTGTTGAACCATTTAACGATGCCAAACGCCATGAAAACCTCCAAATTTGTTTGAAAAACTAGAATCCTTTATGAATCCTATTTAAGTATTAAATTACAGTTTTAAAAATTTGTAAATTATTAATTTAGAATTAATAAATGAATGTTTTTTGAGTTTTTCCCTATATTCTCGTCATTCACTGAGCACCGATAGAATATGCGCATGTCCACAGCCCCCAAACCGCCAAACATCTCCCCCGACAAAGATGCCAGCAACGGAGATTCTGTTGTTTTGGAGCGAAAGACCCTGAAAACAAAGCCACCTCAGATGTACCAGGTGGTCATGTTGAATGATGATTTCACACCTATGGAATTTGTCGTTCGCGTGTTGCAGGAGTTTTTCAGCAAAGACCGCGAAGCGGCAACCCAAATCATGCTCAAAATTCATCTTGACGGCAGAGGTGTCTGTGGCGTTTACTCAAAGGACGTCGCCGCCACCAAGGTTGACCAAGTGCAGGATGCAGCCCACCAGGCCGGTCATCCTTTGCAATGTTTGGCTGAACCCGTTGAATAAACCCCATCCGTTTCCATATACAGTTGAACCCAAGATCGCACCAAGGAAGAAATCATGATTGCCCAAGAACTTGAAGTCAGCTTGCACATGGCCTTTGTAGAAGCCAGGCAGCAGCGTCATGAATTCATCACCGTTGAGCATTTGCTGCTGGCATTGCTCGACAACCCCAGCGCTGCAGAAGTGTTGCGCGCATGCTCGGCCAACATTGACGATTTGCGCAAATCACTGTCCAACTTCATCAAAGACAATACACCGCAAGTCGCCGGCACTGACGAAGTAGACACTCAGCCCACGCTGGGTTTTCAGCGAGTCATTCAACGCGCCATCATGCATGTGCAATCCACCGGCAACGGAAAAAAAGAAGTCACCGGTGCCAACGTGCTGGTCGCCATTTTTGGCGAAAAAGATTCACATGCGGTTTACTATTTGCACCAGCAAGGTGTGACTCGCTTGGACGTGGTCAATTACATTGCCCACGGCATTAAAAAATCTGATCCTCAAGAACCTGTCAAAGGCTCAGAGTCAAGTGCACCGGAAGCAGAGGAAAGCACTGACAAGTCAGAGAAAACCTCACCGCTTGAGCAGTTCACACAGAACTTGAATCAGTTAGCGAAGGACGGAAAAATTGATCCTCTGATCGGCCGCGAGTACGAAGTGGAGCGCGTCATTCAAATCCTTTGCCGCCGCCGCAAAAACAACCCATTATTGGTCGGCGAGGCCGGTGTGGGCAAAACCGCGATTGCTGAAGGCTTGGCTTGGCGTATCACGCAAAAAGACGTGCCCGAAATATTGGCCGATTCACAGGTGTATTCGCTGGACATGGGCGCACTTCTGGCTGGCACCAAATACCGTGGCGATTTCGAGCAACGCCTCAAAGGCGTTCTCAAGTCGCTCAAGGACAAACCCAATGCCGTTTTATTCATTGACGAAATCCACACCTTGATCGGTGCGGGTGCAGCTTCCGGCGGGACTTTGGACGCCTCCAATTTGCTCAAGCCTGCTTTGTCCAGCGGTCAGCTCAAATGCATAGGTGCCACCACGTTCACCGAATACCGGGGCATTTTCGAAAAAGATGCAGCGCTTTCTCGCCGTTTTCAAAAAGTCGATGTGGTGGAACCCACCGTCGAGCAAACCGTGGATATTCTCAAAGGTCTGAAATCGCGCTTCGAAGAACACCACAGTGTGAAGTACGCCCTGGCTGCTTTGCAAGCAGCCGCAGAGCTGAGCGCCAAGTACATCAACGACCGCCATTTGCCTGACAAAGCCATTGACGTGATTGATGAAGCCGGTGCGGCGCAACGCATATTGCCTGTCTCTAAGCGTAAGAAAACCATCACCAAATCCGAGATTGAAGACATCGTTGCCAAAATCGCGCGCATTCCACCGGCCAGTGTGTCCAACGACGATCGCGGCAAATTGCAAACCCTGGAACGCGATTTGAAAAGCGTGGTTTTCGGCCAGGACAAAGCACTCGAAGTGCTGGCCTCCTCCGTCAAGATGGCACGATCAGGTTTGGGCAAAGCAGACAAACCGATTGGTGCGTTTTTATTCAGCGGTCCCACCGGTGTGGGCAAAACCGAAGCAGCCAAGCAATTGGCTTACATCCTTGGCATTGAATTGCTACGTTTTGACATGTCCGAGTACATGGAGCGTCACGCCGTCAGCCGTTTGATCGGCGCGCCTCCGGGCTACGTGGGTTTTGATCAGGGAGGTTTGCTCACCGAGGCTGTCACCAAGAAACCTCATGCAGTTTTGCTGTTAGATGAAATTGAAAAGGCACATCCTGATATTTTCAATGTGTTGCTTCAAGTCATGGACCACGGCACATTGACAGACAACAACGGTCGCAAAGCCGACTTCCGCAACGTCATCATCATCATGACGACCAATGCAGGAGCCGAGACCATGAATAAGTCAACCATAGGCTTTACCAATGCGCGCGAGCAGGGCGATGAAATGGCAGACATCAAGCGTTTGTTCACCCCTGAGTTCCGCAACCGTCTTGACGCCACCGTCAGCTTTAAATCCCTTGACGAAACCGTCATCATGCGCGTGGTTGACAAGTTCTTGTTGCAATTGGAAACCCAGTTGGCAGAGAAAAAAGTCGATGTCACTTTCACGGATGACATTCGCAAATTACTGGCCAAGAAAGGCTTTGACCCACTCATGGGCGCACGCCCCATGCAACGCCTGATTCAGGACATGATTCGCCGTGCATTGGCTGATGAGTTGTTGTTCGGACGACTGACCGAAGGCGGTCGATTAACTGTAGGCTTGGACGACAAGGAAGAAGTGCTCCTCGATATTCAGCCTTTGCCGAAAAAGGAAAGCCGCGCGTCTAAATCCGAACCGGCTGAACCCGAAGAAGCAGAGGCGAGTTAAGGTGGCAGGTCACAGCAAATGGGCCAATATCCAGCATCGCAAGGGTAGGCAAGACGAGAAGCGCGGCAAGGTCTGGACCCGGGTCATTCGCGAAATCATGGTGGCGGCGCGCTCAGGCGGCGGGGATTTGCAAGTCAATCCCCGTCTGAGATTGGCTGTTGAAAAAGCCAAGGCGGCCAATATGCCTGCTGACACCATCAAGCGCAACATCGACAAAGCCACCGGCAACCTTGAAGGCGTGCATTACGAAGAAATTCGCTATGAGGGCTATGGCATTGGCGGCATAGCCTTGATGGTAGACACCATGACCGACAACAAGGTGCGTACTGTCGCCGAAGTCCGTCACGCACTCAGCAAGCACGGCGGCAATTTGGGTACCGATGGCTCGGTGGCGTTTCAGTTCAAACATTGCGGTCAACTGATATTGGCGCCCGGCACCTCTGAAGACACGGTCATGGAAGTGGCACTGGAAGCCGGTGCGCAAGATGTTGTCACCGATGAGGACGGCGCAATTGAAGTACTGACCGACCCTGCCGATTTTGAAGCGGTCAAAGCCGCATTGGACAAAGCTGGTATGCAGCCCGCCGTGGCAGAAATCACTTACCGTGCTGACATAACCATCGACCTGAGTGAAGAAGACCGGGCGAAAATGCAAAAAATCATTGATGCTTTAGAAGACCTGGACGATGTGCAAGAGGTCTATCACAACGCGGCCCTATGAAAGTACTGGTCATTGGCGCTGGCGGGCGGGAACATGCGTTGGCTTGGAAGCTAACGGGTTCACCGCAAGTGCAAATGGTCTACGTGGCCCCCGGAAATGCAGGCATCGCCCTCGATAAAAATTTGCAAGTATTGCCCTTGACAGAGGTTGTTGCCTTGCGTGAATGGGCGCAAGCCAATGACATCGGTTTGACCGTCGTGGGGCCGGAAGCACCTTTAGCAGCAGGTGTGGTCGATGAGTTCCGTGCCCATGGCTTGCGTATTTTTGGGCCGACGCAAGCGGCGGCTCAACTTGAAAGCTCCAAGGCGTTTTCCAAAGCCTTCATGCAGCGCCACCATATTCCGACGGCGGCTTACCAAGTGTTTGAGGATCCTGCAGCAGCCCATGCTTATGTGGATGCGCAAGGCGCTCCTATCGTGGTCAAAGCCGATGGTCTGGCTGCCGGCAAAGGCGTGGTAGTGGCGACCACTTTGCAAGAAGCCCATGCTGCCATTGACCATATGCTCGCCCCAGACCAAACCGGCATTCAACATGCTGGCGGCAAAGCACGCGTGGTGATTGAGGAATTTTTAGACGGCGAAGAGGCCAGCTTCATGGTGGTTGCCAGAGGCCTGCAAGCCACAGCTTTGGCTACTTCACAAGACCATAAACGACTGCTTGATGCTGACTTGGGTCCGAACACAGGCGGCATGGGGGCTTACTCGCCCGCGCCTTTAGTGACGCCAGAAATTCATGCGCGAGTGATGCGCGAAGTGATTCAACCGACGCTCAAAGGCATGATGGCTGATGGCATTCCTTACTCGGGATTTTTATATGCCGGACTGATGATCAGTCCCTCCGGCGAGATAAAAGTCTTGGAGTTCAACTGCCGCATGGGCGACCCTGAAACCCAACCGATTTTGATGCGCTTGAAAAGTGATTTATTGCCATTGTTGCTGGCAGCCACAGACGATACTGGCGCAGACTTGACCCAAGTTGATCTGGAATGGGACCGTCGTGTTGCCCTGGGTGTGGTGATGGCCGCCCACGGATATCCTCACACCGTCCGCAAAGGCGATGCCATCCATGGTTTACCTGTTGTTGATACCGATGCCAGTGCCATGGTGTTTCATGCAGCGACACAGCGCGAAGGCCAGCAAGTCTTGACCTCTGGGGGCCGAGTGTTGTGTGTGACTGCACTGGGCGACACGGTGCGTCAAGCGCAGACTGTTGCCTATGCTTTGGTAGACCAGATCCATTTTGACGGCGCGCAAGTCAGGCGCGACATCGGACACCGTGCGCTCAAGCGCTGACCTGTGTTTTTTTCAGGAAGCCCCCTCCCATGAATCCCGCATTTCAATC
>CANHLD010000037.1 GCA_947461325.1 Comamonadaceae bacterium | reverse complement strand
TACACCTTGCAGGAAATGCTCACCGTCAAGTCCGACGACGTGCAAGGCCGCACCAAGGTCTACGAAAGCATCGTCAAAGGCGAGCACGCGATCGAAGCAGGCATGCCTGAATCGTTCAACGTGCTGGTCAAAGAAATCCGTTCATTGGGCATCGATATTGAGTTGGAGCGTTCATGAAATCATTACTCGACCTCTTTAAGCAGTTCACACCTGATGAGCATTTCGATGCCATCAAAATCGGACTGGCTTCCCCGGAAAAAATCCGCTCATGGTCTTTCGGCGAAGTCAAAAAGCCTGAGACCATCAACTACCGCACATTCAAGCCAGAGCGTGACGGTTTGTTTTGCGCCAAGATTTTTGGCCCTATCAAGGACTACGAATGCTTGTGCGGCAAATACAAACGTCTGAAACACCGTGGCGTGATTTGCGAGAAGTGCGGCGTTGAAGTCACGCAAACCAAAGTGCGTCGCGACCGCATGGGTCACATCGACCTGGCCGCGCCTTGCGCTCACATCTGGTTTTTGAAGTCACTGCCCAGTCGTTTGGGCTTGGTGCTGGATATGACCTTGCGCGACATCGAGCGCGTGTTGTATTTCGAAGCGTATGTCGTGACCGATCCCGGCATGACCGCGCTGAAGAAATACGCCATCATGACTGAGGACGAGTACGAAGCCAAACGCATCGAACTCGGCGATGAATTCCAGGCCAAGATGGGTGCTGAAGGCGTGCGCGACTTGCTCGAGTCCATGGAAATCGACATGGAGATTGAAAAGCTGCGTAACGATTTGACCGGCTCTGAAATCAAGATCAAGAAAAACGCCAAGCGCCTCAAAGTGCTGGAAGCTTTCAAAAAATCTGGTATTAAACCTGAGTGGATGGTGTTGTCAGTGCTGCCAGTGTTACCGCCCGATTTGCGTCCCTTGGTGCCGTTGGATGGCGGGCGTTTCGCCACCTCAGATTTAAACGACTTGTACCGTCGCGTCATCAACCGCAACAGCCGTCTGCGTCGTCTGCTGGAACTCAATGCGCCTGAAATCATTGCCCGCAATGAAAAGCGCATGTTGCAAGAAGCGGTTGACAGTTTGCTGGACAACGGCCGCCGCGGCAAAGCCATGACCGGCGCCAACAAGCGCGCGCTCAAGTCTTTGGCCGACATGATCAAAGGCAAATCAGGCCGCTTCCGCCAGAACTTGCTGGGCAAGCGTGTTGACTATTCCGGCCGTTCTGTGATTACCGTAGGACCGACTTTGAAACTGCACCAGTGCGGTTTGCCCAAGCTGATGGCTTTGGAATTGTTCAAGCCTTTCATCTTCAGCAAGCTGGAGTTGATGGGCATTGCCACCACCATCAAAGCGGCCAAGAAAGAAGTCGAAGCCGGCACACCCGTGGTGTGGGACATTCTGGAAGAGGTCATCAAAGAGCACCCGGTGTTGTTGAACCGTGCGCCTACCTTGCACCGTTTGGGCATCCAAGCTTTCGAACCCATCTTGATCGAAGGCAAAGCGATTCAGTTGCACCCCTTGGTGTGTTCCGCTTTCAACGCCGACTTTGACGGCGACCAAATGGCAGTTCACATTCCTTTGTCGGTGGAAGCTCAAATGGAAGCCCGCACCTTGATGCTGGCGTCCAATAATGTGCTGTTCCCTGCCAACGGAGAACCTTCCATCGTGCCGTCGCAAGACGTGGTGCTGGGTCTGTACTACACGACCCGCGAGCGCATCAACGGCAAAGGTGAAGGTCTGGTGTTTGCCGACATCGGTGAAGTGCAACGCGCCTTGGATGCCGACGTGGTTGAATTGACCGCCAAGATCACGGTGCGCATGACCGAGTGGATCAAAGACAAAATCACCGGTGAATTCAGCAGCAGCACATCGCTGGTTGAAACCACCGTTGGCCGTGCTTTGTTGTCTGAAATTCTGCCGCGCGGTTTGCCGTTCAGCAACCTGAATAAAGCGCTGAAGAAAAAAGAAATCTCCAAGCTGATCAATACGTCTTTCCGTAAATGCGGCTTGAAAGAAACCGTGGTGTTCGCTGACAAACTGTTGCAAAACGGTTTCCGTCTGGCGACTCGCGCTGGTATCTCTATCTGTATCGATGACATGTTGGTGCCGTTTGAAAAACACGCCATCATTGAAAGTGCAGAAAAAGAAGTCAAAGACATCGAACAGCAATACGTGTCGGGTCTGGTGACTTCCGGTGAGCGTTACAACAAAGTGGTTGACATCTGGGGCAAGGCCGGTGACGCGGTCTCTAAAGTCATGATGGACCAGTTGCGCAAAGAGAAAACCATTGACCGCCATGGCAACGAAGTGGAGCAAGAGTCGTTCAACTCCATCTATATGATGGCCGACTCGGGTGCGCGCGGTTCTGCCGCTCAAATCCGTCAGCTCGCCGGCATGCGCGGACTGATGGCCAAGCCTGACGGCTCCATCATCGAAACACCGATCACGGCGAACTTCCGTGAAGGCCTCAATGTGTTGCAGTACTTCATTTCCACCCACGGTGCACGTAAAGGTCTGGCTGACACGGCGCTCAAAACCGCTAACTCAGGCTACCTCACACGCCGTTTGGTTGACGTGACACAAGATCTGGTGGTGATCGAAGTCGATTGCGGCACCAGCAATGGTCAGTTGATGCGCGCCATCGTCGAAGGTGGTGAAGTCATCGAGTCTTTGCGTGACCGCGTGCTGGGACGCACTGTGGCTGAAGATGTGGTTCATCCTGAAACCCGCGAAACACTGGTGCCAGCCGGTGACATGCTCGACGAAGATTTGATCGACGAGATCGAATTGCTGGGCGTGGATGAAATCAAAGTGCGCACTGCACTCAACTGCGAAACACGTTTTGGTTTGTGCGCCAAGTGCTACGGCCGCGATCTGGGTCGCGGTGGCTTGGTCAACGTCGGTGAAGCTGTCGGTGTCATCGCCGCTCAGTCCATCGGTGAACCCGGCACACAGTTGACCATGCGTACCTTCCACATCGGTGGTGCCGCCTCACGTGCAGCAGTGGCCTCCAGCGTGGATGCCAAGTCCAATGGCGTGATCGGCTTTAACGCCACCATGCGCTATGTGACTAACAGCAAGAGCGAGTTGGTCGTCATTTCACGCTCCGGTGAAATCGTGATTCATGACGAGCAAGGCCGTGAGCGCGAGCGTCACAAAGTGCCTTATGGTGCCATTTTGGCGATCAAGCCAGACCAGAGCATCAAGGCCGGCACTATATTGGCCAACTGGGATCCGTTGACACGTCCTGTGATCACCGAGTTTGCCGGTAAGACCCAATTCGAGAACGTTGAAGAAGGTTTGACCGTCGCCAAGCAATTGGACGAAGTTACTGGTTTGTCTACCCTGGTGGTGATCGACCCCAAGCGTCGTGGTTCCACCAAAGTGGTGCGTCCGCAGGTCAAGTTGATCGATGCTTCCGGCAAAGAAGTGAAGATTCCCGGCACCGACCATTCTGTGACCATTGGCTTCCAAGTGGGCGCGCTGATACAAGTGCGCGACGGTCAGGACGTAGGCCCTGGCGAAGTGCTGGCGCGTATTCCTGTGGAAGGTCAGAAGACGCGAGACATCACCGGCGGTTTGCCGCGTGTGGCCGAGTTGTTCGAAGCGCGTTCGCCAAAAGACAAAGGGATTTTGGCTGAGATGACCGGTACCGTGTCGTTTGGTAAAGAAACCAAAGGCAAGATCCGCTTGCAGATCACCGACCCAGAAGGTACGGTTTGGGAAGAACTGATTCCCAAAGAGAAAAACATCGTGGTGCACGAAGGCCAGGTGGTCAACAAAGGCGAGAGCATTGTCGACGGCCCCGCAGACCCGCAAGATATTTTGCGATTGCTCGGTATCGAAGAATTGGCGCGTTACATCGTGGACGAAGTGCAAGACGTTTACCGTTTGCAAGGTGTGAAGATCAACGACAAGCACATTGAAGTGATTGTTCGTCAGATGTTGCGCCGTGTGGTGGTCGATAACGTCGGCGACACCAACTACATCAGCGGTGAGCAAATTGAACGCTCTGAGATGCTCAACACCAACGAAGCATTGCAACGCGATAGCAAGATGCCCGCCACCTACACCAATTTGTTGTTGGGTATCACCAAGGCCTCCTTGTCTACCGATTCGTTCATTTCAGCGGCTTCCTTCCAGGAAACCACCCGCGTTCTCACCGAGGCTGCCATCATGGGCAAGCGCGACGAACTGCGTGGCTTGAAAGAGAACGTCATCGTTGGCCGACTCATCCCTGCCGGTTCAGGCATGGCCTACCACAGGGCACGCAAAGCCAAGGACTTGATGGACGAGGCAGAACGTCGTGCAATCACCGAGAACGAAGCCGAAGAGCTCGCCTTGGCGCAACAGCAAGAGGGCAGCAACGAAGAGACCCCGGCAGACTGACCGAGATGACCCTTAGGGGTCATTTCACCAAAGTCTGTCTCATCACACTAGGCGTCTTTGAGCATGCTGCATTCAAGCTGGTTCTGGATTGCGTTTGCCATTCTGGTGTTTTGGGCACTGGGTGCTTACAACAGACTGGTGCGTTTGCGTGCACAAGTGAAACAGCAATTCGGCCCATTACAAGCCGTTTTGCTGGATTACCAAGAAGTGGTTCAGCAGGCAGTGACAGCGGCTGCGACAGCGCCGCAATTGTGGGATCACCCTGGCAATTCAGATTTAGGTCACAGTTATTGGACGCGTTTGCAAGTGGCTGCGGGCTTATCCACGGTGGCCATTGCACATATGCAAAACCATACGCTTGAGCAAGACAGTGCGCAGGCCTTGCATGATGCGGCAGCCGAATTGCAAGATGCTTGGGCAGCGTTGATCCACCCGGATGTGTATTTCATCAATATCCCCGATCATTTAAAGCAGCGTTGGCTTGACTTAGATTTGCTTGTGCAACCTGAGTTGAGCCGTTTCAACGCGGCGATTCACGAATACAACCAAGCCATCAACCAATACCCGGCAGCTTTGCTGGCCAGACTGTTTCAATTCCGCGCGGCCACAGTGTTGTGACGCAAGCTCCGCCAAAGCAAAACGCAGCAGCCCAAACGCCAGCCTTGTGGCAACAGCTACGGGCTTGCGCAGTGGCATTGCGGGCGGTGCGCCAAGGCAGAAACCATGCGCAAGCACTGGCCTTGGTCGAGCCTCGATTAAGAGCGGGAGCGCAGGCTTTGTTGTTTGCGGTGCTCAGGCAATGGGGAAGAACCATGGCTCTCAAGCCTTTGCTGGTGACACGCGCTCCTCAACCCGTGGTGGATGATTTGTTGTGCGTCGGTCTGGCTTTGGCATTGCAACAAGATGCGATGTACCCGATGCATACCTTGGTCAACCAATTGGTGGAAGCCGCCAAACGAGACCCGTCCACGCGCGCCCAAGCCGCATTCATCAATGCCTGTATCCGGCGCTTTGACAGAGAGCGGCAAGCATTGATTCAAGCCACCGATGAACAAGCTTCAGCCCGATGGAACCACCCGAATTGGTGGGTCAAAGCGCTGCAACAAGACCATTCGCAACATTGGCAAGCCGTGTTGCTGGCCAGCCAAAAAGCCGCGCCCATGGCGGTTCGTGTCAACCAGCGGCAATTGAATCGCGAGCAATTACAAAACACATGGCAACAACTGGGTGTTGGTTCAGATCCTTGCGGTGAGTACGGATTGATCCTGCACCGCGCCAGCCATGTCCAGTCCTTGGCGGGCTTTGACAAAGGCTGGTTCTCGGTGCAAGACCCAGGCGCTCAATTGGCGGCGCCCTTGTTGTTGAATGGTTTGTCGCCGCTTGCATCCGGTCGATGGCGTGTGCTGGATGCCTGCGCCGCCCCCGGCGGAAAAACAGCGCATCTGCTGGAGTTGGCTGACATAGACCTGTTGGCCATCGATGTGGATGAGAACCGTTGTCAGCGTGTACGTGATAATTTGCAGCGCTTGCAGTTGCAAGCCACGGTGACATGTGCAGATGCCGCCCAGCCCCAGACTTGGTGGGACCAGCAACAGTTTGATGCGATTTTGCTGGACGCCCCATGCACCGCTTCAGGTATTGTGCGCAGACATCCGGATATTCCATGGCTTAGACGTGAAAGTGATGTGGCAGGATTGGCCGCGCAGCAGCAAAAACTGCTGAAAGCCTTGTGGCCGCTGTTGGCTGCAGGAGGACGTTTGTTGTACTGCACATGTTCTTTGTTCAAAATGGAAGGTGAAGATCAGATCCAATCGTTTCTTGCAAACAACAGTGACGCCCAATTGCTGCCGTCGCCGGGGCAATTGTGGCCGGGCATGACCGTAAATGGTGCAACTGTCTCGGACAATCTGTTCGGGGAGCACGATGGATTTTTTTACGCTTTGTTGGAAAAACAAAAAGATGTTTGATATGACCGGGTTTACACAATCAAAGTCACTGAAGTGGCTGGTCGGTGTCATCTTTTTGATTTGCCATTGGATGATGCAACCCGCCATGGCGCAAATTGCCGTCCAGTTTTCTGAACCGCTCATAGAGCGCGGTGAGGATGGTGTGTACGTCAGTGGCAATTTTGAATTTGAATTGTCAGCCGGGCTTGAAGATGCATTGACCCGGGGCATGCCACTGAGCTTTGTGCTGCAAGCCGAGGTCATGCGTGAGCGTTGGTACTGGTATGACAAAAGCATAGCAACGACAGAGCGTTATTACCGACTCACCTACCAGCCCTTATCACGCCGTTGGCGTTTGCACGTGTCATCCGCGCCTGTGGTGAGTACCGGCTTAGGCGTCACGCTGGGTAGCAGCTTTGACAGTTTGCGAGATGCCATGCAAGCATTGCAAAAAATCAGTCGCTGGCGTGTGGCAGAACCGGGTATTTTGCAAAAAGATGTCAAGCAGCGATTGGATTTGCGTTTTCGCCTGGACCTGAGTCAGTTACCGCAGGCATTGCAATTCGGCAACCAGTCCAGCAGCGACTGGAACGTCAACTACACCCACAGCTTGCGTCTCGAAGAACTCAACAAATGACGCAATCCAACACTTGGAGCGCGCTGCGACAACGCAGTTGGTTGCTGGTTGTGATCATGTCCATTCTGGTATCGGTGTCGCTGATCTTGCTGTTCTTGCTGACCCAAGCCACGCAGCGTTGGGACGTTTACGAACAAAACTACAATTTGTTGTTTGACTTGAACGCGGTGCTGGCCGTGTTTTTATTTGCCGTCATCAGTTGGATCGGTTGGCGTTTGTCACAGCGATTGCGGCAAGGCAAATTTGGCAGTCGCTTGCTGGTGAAATTGGCCGCCATCTTTGCCTTGGTCGGTATCTTGCCCGGGGTATTGATCTACGCCGTGTCTTACCAGTTTGTGACTCGCTCCATCGAAGTCTGGTTTGATAACAAGGTTGAAGTGGCCTTGGATGCAGGCTTGAGTTTGAGTCGGTCTACCTTGGAGAGTTTGGCCAGCGAATTGGTTGTCGGGGTACGCAATGCCAGCGGCAATATGCGCTATGCAACCCGTGAGCAGTCGACAATGAGTTTGGAGAAAATCCGTGACCAACTCGACGCCGCCGAGGTCAGCTTATGGCAGGGCAATATCAAACTGGTGGCCAGTGTCAGCGAATCCGGCTATGTGCTTCGCCCCGAGCTGCCCGGCGCATCCGAATGGCGACAAGTGCGTTCACAAGGCAGCAGCTGGCGCAGCGAAGGCCTGGAAGAGTCGGGTGCAGCCGACACTGTGCCTCGTATCAAAGTGTTGTGGCGACTGCCGGACCCAGGCTTTCAATTGGATCAGCAGGCCTTGGTGTTGCAAGTGGTCAAGAAACTTCCCCCTGCGTTGGTGACCAATGCCAAAGCCGTGCTGGACGCCAACCGTGAGTACCAAGAAAGAGCGCTTGCGCGCAACGGTTTACAACGCATGTATATAGGCACCTTGACCCTGAGCTTGTTTCTATCGGTGTTTGGCGCGGTGTTGCTGGCGGTGTTGCTGGGCAACCAGTTAGCCAGACCGCTGCTGCTGTTGGCCGAAGGTGTGCGGGATGTGGCCGCCGGTGATTTGCGCCCCAAGCCTTTTTTGCAAGGCAAGGATGAACTCGACGGATTGACGCGATCTTTCTCCGTGATGACGCAGCAATTGTTCGAAGCCAGAAACACAGTTGAGCGCAGCATGGCGCAACTCGATTTAGCGCGCAGCCATTTGCAAACCATGTTGGATAACTTGACGGCAGGCGTGGTGTTGTTGGACGACACGGCCATGGTGTTGTCTATCAATCCCGGCGCCAACCGAATATTGAAATTGAATTTGCCTATAGACGTCGGCAGTAGTTTCCTAGATATGGATGGCTTACAAGAGTTTGCCAGACAAGTCATCGACCAGTTTCATGAACTCGCTTCAGAAAAACAAGGGCAGCTTGACCATTGGGAGCAATCGTTTGAATTGGATGCAATGCCACTGACCAGTGCCAAGAACTTTTCAACACAAAGTGAAAGACATGTCACCTTGGTAGCGCGTGGCGCTTTGCTGCCGCAAGGCGAATGGCTACTGGTGTTTGATGACATTTCTGACATTGTGTCTGCCCAACGCAGTCAGGCCTGGACCGAAGTGGCCAGACGACTCGCGCATGAAATCAAAAATCCGTTGACGCCGATCCAGTTATCCGCAGAACGTTTGGCCATGAAACTGGACGGCAAACTGCCTGAAATGGAGCAGGCGTTGCTCACCAAATCGGTCAAAACCATTGTGGAGCAAGTTGATGCTTTGCAGCGTTTAGTCAATGAATTCCGGGACTTCGGCAGATTGCCTGCGGCACGTTTGCAAGCGCTGGATTTGAATGCATTGCTCACAGAGATGATGGCGCTCTACAGCAATGAAAACGCCCGTGTGCCAGTGGCCTGGGACTTGCAAACAGGTTTGCCTTGGGTGATGGGGGATGCGGCGCAACTGCGACAAGTAGTGCATAACCTGATTCAAAATGCGCAAGATGCCAGCATAGAGCAAGCGCATGCGCAGGTATGGGTTCGTACCGAAGCCAGACCGCAGTCACAGCGTGTGCGACTGACAGTTCTAGATAATGGCCCCGGTTTCAGCGAAGCGGTATTGCAACGCGCGTTTGAGCCTTACGTCACCACCAAAGCCAGTGGCACGGGTTTGGGACTGGCGGTAGTCAAAAAAATTGCAGATGAACATAATGCACGCATTGAAATCAAAAACCGTTTAAATGCGGAGCAGATCTGCGGTGCGCAAGTATCGCTATCATTCCGCCTTGTAAACTCCCCTGAAACTGAACTCTGAAAACTTCATGGCAACTATTCTGGTGGTAGACGACGAACTCGGCATTCGTGATTTGTTGTTTGAAATTCTCAATGATGAAGGTCATCAGGTGGAACTGGCCATGAACGCAGCCGAGGCGCGAGCGTTACGAGCTGAACTGCAACCTGACTTGGTGCTTTTAGACATCTGGATGCCGGACACTGACGGCGTGACACTCCTCAAAGAATGGGCGAGCACGGGCTTGTTGAATATGCCGGTCATCATGATGAGCGGTCATGCCACCATTGACACTGCGGTGGAAGCCACCCGCATAGGTGCCATGGCTTTTTTGGAAAAACCCATCACCATGCAAAAGCTGCTGAAGTCAGTCGAGCAAGGTCTGAACCGCAAAACAGGTGCTCTCGGTCGCGCGGCTGTAGCGGCTACACCTCTGACACAGCCGTTATCCGCCCTCCGTCCGTTGGGGATGGCGCCTGCCATGCCAATGACTGCACCTGCGCTACCGGCGGTGATGCAACCGGTGCAAAGTTTTGATTTGAACAACCCACTGCGTGAAGCGCGCGACAGTTTTGAAAAAGCGTATTTCGAATTTCATCTGGCGCAAGAAGGCGGGTCCATGACCCGCGTGGCTGAAAAAACCGGTCTGGAGCGCACCCATTTGTACCGCAAGCTCAAACAGCTGGGCGTGGATTTATCACGCGGCAAACGCGCCAACGGCGCCAGTTGATGCCAACGCCTGGCCTTGTACAAGGCGCAGGCTGTCAGTTGTTGTTGACTTATTGACCAGTTACATATTGCGCCGGTACTGGCCGCCTACCTCGAACAAAGCGTTCGTGATCTGACCCAGCGAACATACGCGCACCGCATCCATCAAGACCGCAAACACATTCTCATTGGCAATCACCGCTTGCTGCAGTTGCTTGAGCAGCACTGCAGAAGAAGCAGCATGGTTTGTTTGGAAATCGTTCAAGCGTTTCAATTGGTTTTGCTTTTCTTCATCGGTGGAACGTGCAAGCTCGATCTTTTGCGGCACTTCGTTGGCCTGCGGTGACTTGAAGGTATTGACGCCAATGATGGGCAACTCGCCCGTGTGTTTGAGCATTTCGTAATGCATGGATTCGTCTTGAATCTTGCCGCGCTGATAGCCGGTTTCCATGGCGCCCAGCACACCGCCGCGTTCGGCAATCGCCACAAACTCTGACAGTACGGCTTCTTCCACCAATTCGGTCAACTCTTCGATGATGAACGCACCTTGTGAGGGGTTTTCGTTTTTCGCCAGACCCCATTCGCGGTTGATGATGAGTTGAATCGCCATGGCGCGGCGCACCGACTCTTCGGTAGGCGTGGTGATGGCTTCGTCAAACGCATTGGTGTGCAGCGAGTTGCAGTTGTCGTAAATGGCGATCAAGGCTTGCAAGGTGGTGCGTATGTCGTTGAACTGAATTTCCTGTGCGTGCAAACTACGACCGCTGGTTTGTATGTGGTACTTCAGCTTTTGGCTGCGTTCGTTGGCGCCGTATTTTTCTTTCAGGGTCACCGCCCAAATTCGGCGCGCCACGCGCCCCATGACGGTGTACTCGGGGTCCATGCCGTTGCTGAAGAAGAACGACAAATTGGGTGCGAAGTCGTCAATGTGCATGCCGCGCGCCAGATAGGCTTCGACAAACGTAAAACCGTTGGACAGTGTGAACGCCAATTGAGAAATGGGGTTGGCACCGGCCTCTGCGATGTGGTAGCCGCTGATGGACACGCTGTAAAAATTACGCACCTGGTGCTCGACAAAATACTGCGCAATGTCGCCCATGACTTTGAGCGAAAACTCGGTGCTGAACAAACAGGTGTTTTGCCCCTGGTCCTCTTTCAAGATGTCGGCTTGCACCGTGCCGCGCACGTTTTGCAGCACCCAAGTGCGTATCTCGGCGGCTTCTGCTTCAGTGGGTTCACGGCCTTTGTCAGCACGGAACTTCTCAAGGTTCTGGTCGATGGCGGTGTTCATGAACATGGCCAAGATGGACGGCGCGGGGCCATTGATGGTCATGGACACGCTGGTCGCGGGCGAGCACAAATCAAAGCCGTCGTACAACACTTTCATGTCGTCGAGCGTGGCGATGCTGACGCCCGAGTTGCCGACCTTGCCGTAAATATCGGGACGCAAATCGGGGTCGTTGCCGTACAAGGTGACTGAATCAAATGCGGTGGACAAGCGTTTGGCGGGCATGCCTTCACTCAACAGTTTGAAGCGGCGGTTGGTGCGAAAAGCATCGCCTTCACCGGCGAACATGCGCGTCGGGTCTTCGTTGTCGCGCTTGAAAGCGAACGTGCCTGCGGTGTAGGGGTAGCGCCCCGGCACGTTGTCCAGCATCAACCATTGCAAGATGTCGCCGTGGTCGTGGAATGTTGGCAAGGCCACTTTGCGAACCGGCGTACCACTGAGCGAGAGGGTCACCAGACTGCTGCGAATTTCTTTGTCACGCACTTTGACCACCAGTTCGTCGCCGGAGTAATCGGCTTTCAAAGTTGGCCAGTCTTTCAACAGGGCACGCGCATCCGCGTCGAGGCGTTCTTCTCGCTCGAGAGCCAATCCCAAGCTGGCTTCAGAGGCGCGCGGCTTGTTGGGCTTGCCCTCGGCCAGCATGACCGAGGCGGCTTTGAGTTGCTGCACCTCGCGCGCGAGTTGCGCTTGCGCGCGGGCGCGGTGTTTGTAGCCGCGAACTGTCTCGCTGATCTCTGCCAGATAGCGACTGCGTGAGGACGGCACGATGGGCGTCTGGTGTGAACTGTGGCGCACATTCACTAGCGGCAAACGCGCTTCGCTCAAAGCCAAACCCAGTTCTTTCAAACGCGGCTTCATGGCTTGGTAAAGCGCGGTCACGCCGTCGTCGTTGAAATGTGCGGCCATGGTCCCGAACACAGGCATTTTGTCGGTCGGTGTGTTCCAAGCTTCGCGGTTGCGTTGCACTTGTTTGGAGACATCGCGCAATGCGTCAGCAGAGCCCTTGCGGTCGAATTTGTTGATGGCGACAAACTCGGCAAAGTCCAGCATGTCGATTTTTTCCAATTGGCTGGCTGCGCCGAACTCGGGCGTCATCACATACATAGGAACGTCTACATGCGGCACGATGGCGGCGTCTCCTTGGCCTATGCCGGATGTCTCCACCACCACCAGATCGAAACCAGCGCATTTGGCGGCGGCGATGACGTCGGGCAAGGCGGCGCTGATTTCGCTGCCGAATTCGCGCGTGGCCAAAGAACGCATGAAGACGCGAGCACCTTGGTGCCAAGGAGAAATGGCGTTCATGCGTATGCGGTCGCCCAACAGCGCACCGCCGCTTTTACGGCGTGACGGATCGATGGAGATGACGGCGATGCGTAGTGAGTCGTTTTGGTCCAGGCGAAAGCGGCGAATCAATTCATCGGTGAGTGAAGATTTGCCCGCACCGCCGGTGCCGGTGATGCCAATGACCGGCACTTTCATACCGGCCGCTTTTGTTTTCAATTGCGTGCGTAAACTGTCAATGGCCGGGGTAGGTGTTTCCAGTGCGGTGATGAGTTGAGCCAAGGCGCGCCAGCTTGTGTCGGTATGGCCTTGTATGGCGTTGAGCGAACTGGGTGCGTAGCCGCCCAAGTCCT
>CANHLD010000036.1 GCA_947461325.1 Comamonadaceae bacterium | reverse complement strand
GCAGCACTGACAATAACAACTGGATCTGACATCACTTACTCCTTTAAAAAATCAGTAGGACGGGTGCATCGCCGCTCGCTGCACCTCAAAACGTTTGTCTGCTTCATAAGGGAACACATCGTGCACATGGCCTTGATTGATTTTTTCCTTGTGCCCTTGCCAAAAACCGGCGTCCAATAAATCTGCATGGTGCTTCATGAATACTTCGCGCACCGACGGGTTGCCCAGCAAAAACGGGCCGAAGGTTTCGGGAAACACATCCCGCGGCCCGACGTGATACCAAATTTCGCCGGACATTTCATCTTCTTCGTTGCGCGGCGCCGGTACTTTACGGAAATTGCAGTCGGTGATGTATTCGATCTCGTCGTAATCATAAAAAACGACTTTGCCGTGGCGTGTGATGCCAAAGTTTTTCCACAGCATATCGCCTGGAAATATATTGGCAGCCACCAGATCTTTGATGGCATTGCCATATTCCACGACAGCTCGTTCCATTTGCGCTTTGGCTTTGGGGTCATCCAAACCGGTGTCAAAAGATTCTTGCAAATAGATATTCAAAGGAATCATGCGGCGTTCAATATAGGCATGCTTGATCACCACCTCTTGTTTGCCGTTATCTGGCCGGGTATTGATTTCTATTTGGCTTGGCGCAAATTTTTGAATTTCTTCAATCAATTCGTCTTCAAAACGCTCACGCGGAAAAGCCACGTTGCTGTACTCCAAGGTGTCAGCCATTCGACCAACTCGGTCATGCTGCTTAACCAGCAAATACTTGCCCTGAATTTGTTCGCGTGTCGTGTCTTTTTGCGGCGGATAAAAATCTTTGATCACCTTGAACACGAATGGAAATGACGGCTGGTCGAACACCAGCATGACCATGCCTTTGATGCCGGGCGCGATACGGAATTTGTCCGTGCTGTGACGCTGGTGATAAAGCAAGTCACGGTAGAACAAGGTTTTACCCTGCTTGGCCAAGCCGAGTGCGTTGTAAATTTCAGCGCGTGGCTTACGCGGCATCAAACTGCGCAAAAACTGTACATAGGCTGACGGAATGTTCATATCAACCAAAAAATACGCTCGCGCAAAACTGAACAACATCAAGAAATCGTCTTCGCCGAACAAGGCCGCATCAATCACCAAATGGTCTTGTGCGTTGTGCAACAGAGGCAAAGCAAACGGAATTTCCACAAATCCGTTGATGACCTTGCCCACAATATAAGCAGCCTTGTTCCGGTAAAAAAGATTGTTCAACACCTGTATCTGAAAGTTGGCGCGAAATTTGGTTTGGTCCAGCCGCAGGCGCACATTGCGCAAAACGTCCGCCGCATCCCGTTCTAAATTGTCGAAGGGACACGACAAATTGAAGTGCTTGACGATAAGCATGATCGTCTCTGCCAAGTTGTCTGCTTTCGGATACCACGCCTGGTAGGTGGGCTGCGCGTCAGGCTCATCGCTTTCTATGTATTCGGTGCTGACGGCAGGTCGCACAAAAATAAATTCATTTTGAAAATAACTGCGGTCCAGAATTTTGGTGGTCACTGAATTGAAAAAAGTCTCAGCCAACTCGGGTTGAAAATGGTCAACCAGCAAGCCGATGTAATGCAGCTTGACCTGTTGCCAGATATCCGGCGACTGCTTCCCTGCTTCAAATTCAGACTCCAATCTGGCAGAGCATTCTTTGACCCGCAAATCGTAAAACTCGATACGTTCACGTTGTGCGCGCTGTTGTCCGTGCCAATCCTGGTTTTCAAAACGCTGCTTGGCTTTGGCAGACTCTTGCCTGAATAACTGGTAGTGGCGGTTAAAACCGTCCATCATGGCTTGTGCAATGTCATAAGCCACAGTGGAGTCAAGTCGTTGCGGAAACATCTGTTTGTCGCCTCAAACGATAGCGCGCGGGTAGCGCTTGAAGCCATTGCGAAACACTTCGACGACTTCCTCGGAGTGGCTCATGGTCACTTGCAAGTCTTTGACCAAACCGTCTTTGAGGCCGTAGACCCATCCATGCACACTGACTTTTTGTCCGCGCGCCCAAGCATCTTGCATGACATTTGACAAAGCCACGTTGCCGACTTGCTCAATCACATTCATTTCGCACAGTACGTTTTCTAAATCGGACTGTTCCAAGTGGTTCAAGCGTTGCCGATGCCGCAAATGCACATCCTGCACATGGCGCAACCAGTTATCGGCCAAGCCGATGCGCATGCCGCGCGCGGCTGCCATCACGCCGCCACACCCATAGTGACCGACGACCATGATGTGCTCAACCTTTAAGTGCTCGACGGCAAACTGAATCACCGAAAGCGCGTTTAAATCGGAGTGAACCACCAAATTGGCCACATTGCGGTGAACAAACACCTCACCCGGATCCAAGCCAATGATTTCATTGGCAGGCACCCGGCTGTCTGAGCAACCGATCCATAAATATTTCGGCGATTGCTGTCTGGCGAGTTTTTCAAAAAAACCGGGTCGCTCGCGACTCATGCGATTGGCCCAATCGCGGTTGTTGTTGAATAAATTATCCAGCTTGTTCGTCATACGTCAGGCCTTGCCTTTCTTGCTGTGCTTAGCTAATAACTGCTTGGCTTCTTTTTCATGCTGTTTGACTTCATCCAGATTCGCTTGGATTTCTTGCATTTGATTTTCGAGTTGATGCCGATGTTCACCCAACACATGGATGAATTTTTGCAACTGCGGCACGGTATCTCTGGGACTGTCGTACATGTCAATGATGTCTTTGGCTTCCATCAATGACAAGCCCAGACGCTTGGCACGCAAAGTCAATCGCAAGCGGGCGCGTTCTCTGGTACTGTACACACGGTTACGTCCTCCGGGTCCCAGTCTTTCGGGCCTTAACAGTCCCATGTCTTCGTAAAAACGAATGGCACGGGTGGTCAAGTCAAATTCCTTGGCCAGATCGCGGATAGTGAATTGTGTCGCCATACAGACAGATGAGTTTACTTTACGTTTACGTAAACGTCAATTATCAAGCAAAATACCAATCCATGAATCTGCTTGAAAAAGAATTGCATTACCCGCTGGGGGATGCACTGCCACACATGGGTCAACATTTGACAGTTGCACCCGGTATTCTCTGGCTGCGAATGTCCTTGCCTTTCGCCTTGGATCACATCAATTTATGGCTGATTCGTGACCGTGTTGACGGAGTGGAAGGCTGGTGCGTGGTCGATTGCTGCCTGGACAACCCGTCTGCCAGAGCGCAATGGGAGCAGGTTTTCACCTCTTCTCTACTGGGTTTGCCGATACTGCGCGTGATTGCCACCCACTTACACCCTGACCACTTGGGATTGGCGCATTGGTTATGCGCACGCTGGCAAGTGCCTTTGTACATCAGCGCAACCGATTACCACACTGCGCGAACATTGATCAACACACCAGCCAATCATGAAGGCACGCAGTCGCAAGATTTTTTCCGCGCTCACGGTTTGCAAGATGATGATGTGTTAAGTGCTTTGACTGAACGCACTTTGCAATTCAGTCACATGGTGCCTGCGCTGCCTTCACAATTTATACGTTTGACTGACCAACTTATTTTGAAAATAGGCGACTATGAATGGCATTGCATCAGCGGCTATGGACATGCCCCTGAACACATGGCCTTGCACTGCCCATCATTGAATATTCTCATCAGCGGCGACATGGTGTTGCCACGTATCTCCAGCAATATCAGCGTGTATGACACCGAGCCACTGGCTAATCCCCTTGGCTTGTTTTTGCAATCCCTGAAAAAATACGCCCACTTGGCAGAGAATTGTTTGATCCTGCCATCTCACGGCAAGCCTTTCACTGGTGTACACCAACGAATCAAGCAATTGCTGCAACACCACGAAGACAGACTCAACGATTTGCGGCAGGGGTTTGCGGGTGGGGACATGAACGCCATAGACGCTATGGCTCTGTTATTCAAAAGGCAGTTAGATCCGCATCAAACAACGTTTGCGCTAGGTGAATCGCTGGCTCATTTGCATTGCCTTTGGTACATGGGTGAATTACAGCGACTGACCGCCAGTGACGGCGCCATACGCTTCAAACCCAGCGAGGCAAGGCTTCGTCCTTGAGTTGGGCGCGCCTTTGGGCAAAATCCGGCACCACATGCCGCACGGTTTCCCAAAACATAGGGCTGTGGTCCATCACGCGCAAATGGCTAAGTTCATGCACCACCACATAATCGATCACATCCATTTTGAAATGCACCAATCGCCAATTCAAGCGAATGCTGCCATCTGAAGTGGCGCTACCCCAGCGGGTACTGGCGTTGCTAAGTGAAAGCTTGCGCCATTGCACGCCTAAGATCGGAGCGAAATGGTCAAGCCGCTGAACAAACAGTTGTTTGGCTTGCTGCATTAACCAAGCTTGAACGGCGTCTCGTATTTGAGGCTCGGTGGCATTTTGCGCGACCGATATTTGCAGCGTGCGCACCAGCCCTAGGCCATCGCTGCTGAGGGCTTGCTCCAGCCTTCCCCCTGCATCTTTGAACAAATGGCTGGCATCGAGTTTGAGTTTGATGGATTCGCCCAAAAAGGGGATGAGCGCGCCATCGCGCCAGTCAATCATGGTTGACTGCATATGCTTATGCCGTTCATCCATTTCCTGTAATTTACGCAATATCCAGTCGGCTTTTTCTAGCAACACGGATTCAATCGAAGAAATGCTGGCCCATCTAGGTGCCCTCACATCCAGGCCATCTGGTCCGACCGACATACCTATGGTTTTTCGCCTACTGCGGGTCAGTTTGTATTCCACACTGCCTATGCCTAAACGTATATGCCGGTTCGCTCGCTTGTGTTGAAAATGTGCGGTATCCGTTTGCGCTGCATTGGGGGTGACTGGCTCTTGATGGTTGAGCTCCATGGATGCAACCTGTGCAGGTGGGTCAAACCAGTTAAGCGCCAGTTGCACGAATGATTTCATTTGCCGGGCTGAGGCAATGGGTAAGCCGACGGGTCAAGTACTCGCATTTCGTTTTCTATCCATGACTCTACGTCTACCATCAATTCATCTGGCTGCCTGCCAAGGCTTGGTATGGCCTGCCCTATAGAAACCGTCACGATGCCCGGCTTTTTGATAAACGCTTTTCTTGGCCAGCAAACCGCTGAATTCACCGCAATAGGAATGACCGGAACGCCAGTCTCAATCGCCAATCGGGTTCCACCTGATTTGTAGTTTCCTGACTGACCTCGCTCAATGCGTGTGCCCTCAGGAAACATAATCACCCAGATGCCCTTGTCCAATAAATCTTTGCCCTGCTGAACAACTTTTTGAAAAGCCTGCGACTTCAGCTTGCGGTCAATATGGATCATGTCAAGTTGTCCGATGGCCCAACCAAAAAACGGGACATACAGCAACTCTCGTTTAAATACATACGCCAAGTCCTTGGGCATGATGACCGGCATCAGAAATGTTTCATAGGTGGATTGGTGTTTCACAAGCAAGATGCACGGCTGATCATTTGCAGGCAAATTTTCACGGCCTTGCACAACATATCGGATACCGGTGATGTAACGGGCGCCATGCACCGCCAAAGACAACCAGAAAACCGCCATTCTGTACAAGACATGCCCATTGAACTGAAGCAAAGCCGCAGTCAATAAAACAAGGGCGACTGGAACTACCGTCACCAGCATCCAAAGCATATGAAGAACGGATTTGATGGCGGCCATTATGAATTTTGAATACGCTGTTCGCTGTCAACCAAAGGCGCCTGGTTAAGCAGCCAATCAGCAAAGCCAGCTAAGTTCACATGAACTTTGGTATCAGTTGGGAAATTTTCAGGTGGGTATGAATGCGTCCAATTTTCACTTTTGCCTGTGCAAACCAAGTGCGTCATGCATCCGACAGCGGCTGCGGCTTGTGCGTCCCGCAAAGAGTCGCCCACAGCATGAACCTGATCGAGTTCAACAGCTATGCGCTCCCCAATTTGTTCGAACAATCCTGACAATGGTTTTCTGCAATTGCAATTGTCTTGCGGAACATGCGGGCAATAAAAAATCGCATCGACACGGCCGCCTGCATTCGCCAGCATTTTGTTCATTTTGTCGTGCATCAAATTCAACGTGGCCAGATCAAACAGTCCACGCCCAAGCCCTGACTGATTACTGGCAATCACGATATGCCAACCGGCTTGGTACATTCTTGCGATGGCATCCAATGCGCCAGGCAAGGGCAGCCATTCGTCAGGAGATTTGATGAACTCGTCGCTGTCGCGGTTGATGGTGCCGTCCCGGTCCAGAATAATTAATTTGGTATTCATTTTCAGCCTACGCAGCCAATTTGGAAATATCTGCGACTTGGTTCATTTGAACTTGCAACTTAGTTAGCAACGTCAATCGGTTGTTTCGGATGTTCGCATCCGGCGCATTCACCATGACGTCATTGAAAAAAGCATCTACAGAACCGCGCAGGTCTGCTAGGCTTGACAAATTGGCTTTGTAATCGCCATTTGCAAAAAACTTATCTGCATCACCAGCTATTTTCAATAATTGCGCATGCAACTCTTTTTCAGCTGGTTCAAGCAAGAGGCTTGTGTTGACTTCTTTACTGATGATGTCTGTGTTTTTTTTCAAAATATTGGTTATACGCTTGTTCGCAGCAGCTAACGCCTCACTGGCAGGCACTGAGGAGAATTGCTCCACCGCAGCTATTCTTTCTCTGATGTCACTCCATGGTTTTAATTTCACCGTCTCAAGAACTGCAGCCACATGACTGGGCGCCTTTCCTTCAGACTCCAGCATGTTGGCTGCGCGCTCTAAAAAAAACTGCGCTAGCTTTTGTTGATCCAGTGCGGCAATGCTTTGCTTGTCAAAGCTGCTCACACCGATGGCCACTAACTGACCTATGCCTATTTGCATTTTTTGGTCAATCAACATCCGAATCACGCCCAATGCATGTCTACGCAAAGCAAATGGATCCTTGTCACCGGTCGGCAAATTGCCAATGCCAAACATACCCACCAGAGTTTCCATCTTGTCGGCAATGGCCACAACCGAACCCGTCATATTGCGCGGCAAGTCGTCGCCTGCAAACCGTGGCTTGTAGTGGTCTTCAATGGCTTGCGATACGTTCGTATTCAAGCTATCGTTTCTGGCGTAGTAGCCACCCATGATGCCTTGCAATTCGGGGAACTCGCCGACCATGTCTGTCAGCAAATCAGCTTTGGCCAAACGCGCTGACATAGCCGCATCTGTTGAGAGTTTTTCATCACCGACCAGCGCTGCCAACTGCCGAGCCACATGCACTACCCTTTGCATTCTTTCAAGTTGATTGCCTAATTTATTGTGATAAACAACACGCTCCAAACCTGGAATACGAGACTCGAGCGTTTTCTTGCAGTCTTGTTCGTAAAAGAATTTCGCGTCTGACAGTCGCGGCCTGACCACACGTTCATTGCCAGTGATCACAGCAGACATATCAGTTGCAGAAATATTGCTCACCACCAAAAAATGGTTGGTTAATTTTCCGTCTTGTGATGTCACAGGGAAATATCTTTGATTTGTCTTCATTGTCAAAATCAAACATTCCTGCGGCACTTTCAGAAACTGTTCATCGAATTGGCAACTGATGACGTTAGGTCTTTCAACCAGCGCTGTCACTTCATTCAACAAGACCGGATCTAAATGACACTGATAGCCTTGTCCCAGTGTTTGCGTTGCCGATATCAACTGCTTGGCAATGAGTGATTTCCGTTTGTCAAAATCGGCGATCACCGCACCGTCAATCTGCAAATCTTGCTCATAGGAATCTGCGTTTTGTATATTCACAGGCGATGTTTTCGCTTCAAAGCGGTGTCCCAAGGTGTGACTTTTGGCCTTCAATCCCAGCACACTGACATTGATAATTTTGTCGCCGAATAAGGCTATCAGGCCATGCGCTGGACGAATGAAACTCACTGTTGACCAACCGGGTTGTTCGCAGTTTTCATGTAATTGGTACTGCATGACTTTGGGTATCGGCAATTTCGCCAACGCCTGTTCCAAAGCTTTTTGCAATCCTTCTTGCAAACTCACACCCTTGGCGGTGTAGGCATGCACCAAATGACCTTCTTGGGTTTTTTTCAGGCTTGCCACCAATGCTGAAGGCTCAGAGGTATCCACCCCCATGGCATGCAATTTTTTAAGCAATGCAGGTGTCGCGTTACCTGCGGCATCCAAGCCCACACTGGCTGGCATAAGTTTGTTTTCCAACACCTTGTCTGCTGCTTGCGCGTTCACATCTTTGATCCACACACCAAGTCTGCGGGGGGAGGCAAATGACTTGAGGTTGTTTCCAATTTCAAATGAATCATATGAAATTAAATCTTGATCCCGCAATCTGATTGACAACTCGCTTGCAAATGCTCGTCCTAATGCATCCAAGGATTTCGGCGGTAATTCTTCCACCAACAATTCAACCAGCAAATTTTGTGTATTCATGATGCGGCCTTTTCTTGGCTGGCATCCTGCACCCAAGCCGACGGCGCCATAGGAAAACCCAATCTTTCTCTACTCTCAAGATAACTTTGCGCCACACTTCTGGCGAGGTTTCGTATTCTTCCAATGTAGGCTGCTCTTTCAGTGACACTGATCGCACCTCTGGCATCCAATAAATTGAATGAGTGCGCCGCCTTGAGTACCTGCTCATACGCTGGCAAGGCCAATGCTTGCGACATCAGGTATTGCGCTTGCTTTTCGTGTGCATTGAAGGCAGTGAATAAAAAATCGGCATCGCTGTGTTCGAAGTTATAGGCAGATTGTTCTTTTTCGTTTTGTAAATATACATCGCCATAGGACAAATCGTTTGTCCACTTCAGATCGTACACATTGTCAACGCCTTGCAAGTACATGGCCAAGCGCTCAAGCCCGTATGTAATTTCACCAGTGATGGGTTTGCAGTTGATGCCGCCGACTTGCTGGAAATAAGTGAATTGCGTGACTTCCATGCCATTGAGCCAAACTTCCCAACCCAAGCCCCATGCGCCTAATGTCGGATTCTCCCAATCGTCTTCCACAAAACGGATATCGTTTTTATTGAGATCGAAACCAAGTGCCTTTAGAGAGCCCAAGTACAAATCCAATATGTTGGATGGTGCGGGTTTGAGCACCACTTGAAATTGGTAATAGTGCTGCAGTCTGTTCGGGTTTTCTCCGTACCTGCCGTCTTTGGGACGTCTGGAAGGCTGTACATATGCGGCTTTCCATGGCTCAGGCCCTAAGGCTCTTAAAAATGTGGCTGTATGTGAAGTTCCTGCACCCACCTCCATGTCATAAGGTTGGAGTAATGCGCAACCCTGTGCATCCCAGTAGTTTTGTAATTGCAAAATGATTTGTTGAAATGTCAGCATAATTTCATTTTACCGATTCACCCTTGTGTCGGAAGCGTTTGTACAGCAAGGTGGTCAGCATGATCATCCCAGTAAAAATCCACAAGGGCATCAATCCCCATTTGCTTGCCCAATAGGCAAACACTGTGATTTCTTTGCTTGACGCCGGTAATTTACCAATCAGATGTCCCCTTGTATACGGCTTGAGTTGAGCCAAGACTTGACCTTCAGAAGAAATAATCGCGGTCCCACCAGAATTGGTTGCTCTGATCGTAGGCCTTTTGAATTCCTTGCTTCTCATACGTGCAATATCTATATGCTGATTGACCACCGATGTATCCCCAAACCAGCCTATGTTGCTGATATTCACAAATAGGCTCGGTGCATTTTCAACATCATTGAATCTCACCGCAAGATCTTCGCCAAACAAATCTTCATAGCAAATGGTGATTGCCAACTTTTGGTCACGCCACTCAAAAGTGGGTTGATTGATAGCCCCCCGGTTGAAATCACCGAAATCCAAAGACATCATTCTGGTAAACCATCTCAATATCTCAGGTGTAAATTCACCAAATGGAACCAAATGGTATTTGTCATATTGCAGTTCTTGTTTAAAGCCTAGTCCTATCGCTGAATTACCATAACCCTTGTCTTTGTCACGTGTGGGTATGCCAATGATGGTCGCTTTGTTTTGCGTCATCAGTTTCAATTGATCCCAAAACTCAGACGGCAGATCTTCTTTGATGAACGGTATGGCAGTCTCCGGCAGCACTGCGATATCTGCTTTGTTATTTTTAATTTCTGACAAATACCATTCCAATGCATCTTGTTTTGCGACATTAAATTTTTCATCTTGTTTAATGTTTCCCTGCAATAAATTCACTGTGATTTCTGTTTGACTCACTTCTTTATTTATTGTCAGCATAGGTAATGAAAGACACAAGCCTAAAACAATAAATGTCCTTGATTTTTCTTTGAAATACTCATATGCATAAGCGCTCAATATGAGTGATAGAAAACCAATGCCATAAACACCCAGATACGGCGCGGCCAGTGAAAGCGTTGTGTCAACTTGTGAATATCCAATGGCGGCCCAAGGAAATCCTGTCCACCATTGCGCCCGGGCTAATTCAGCAAAAGTCCAGCATGCAGCAAACACCACGGGTCTCCAAATTTTAGGGATCTGGTTTCGAGCGAAAATCATTACACTCAATGCGCCCATGTAATAAGTGGCCAATCCCCCGCACAAGAGAAACAGTGCAATCAATGTAATGACGTTGTTTAATCCGCCGAAGTCATGCAGTGCAATATATAACCACCAGACCGAACCTATGAGCCAAAGGCTTGTAAATAGCCAAGTCTGAAATAGTTTTCCCTTTTTTTGAGGATCCGATAGAACTGAATAAAGCAAATACATACCCACTATTTGCATCAATCCGTTGACAGATGAGAGCCAAAGGCTGTTGGCTGCACTCGCCATTAACGCAGACCCTAGAACTATCAGGAAACTGCTTTCAGTCAATATTTTTTTGAATGCTGTTTCAATTGCCAATTTTTTTGACTCTGTACCATTTCACGACACCGCTCTTTGAGTGCATCACCTCAAATCGCCATCCCAAGATGTCGAAATGCTCACCTTTGGTCGGAACGTGACCCATCAAGTGGGCGATCAAACCGCCGATTGTCTCAAATTGTTCTTCTTCATTCGATTGCAATTCGACATCGAAATGTTGATTGAATTTTTCAACGGTGGTATGCCCTGCGATGCGGTATGACTTATCAACCAAACTGTATATTTCACCCACATCTTCTTGTGTATCAAATTCATCCTCAATTTCACCGACGATCTCTTCCAACACGTCTTCAAAAGTGACCAGGCCTGAAATTCTTCCGAATTCATCTACCACCATTGCCATATGGTTTCTGTTTTTCTTAAAGTCCTTTAAGAGATCCACAAGATTTTTTGTCTCTGGCACAAATACAGCTGTTCTGAGAAATATTTTTAAATTGATTTCTGGGGCTCGCTGCCATTTCAACAAATCCTTGCTCATCAAGATGCCGATGATATTTTCTTTTTCATTTTCATAAATAGGATAGCGAGAGTGACCAATATCGATGATTTTTTGCATCATCTCTTCGATGGGCATATCGATATTGATTAAATCCATCTTCGGCGCTGCAATCATGATTTCAGCCACGTGCATTTGACTGATTTTCATGACCCCCTCGAGCATGATTTGGCTCTCAAGACCGATCAATCCTTTTTTACCAGCCATCTGAACAATGTCTATCAATTGCTCTTTATGATTGACAGGTGATATCCACTTATCAAAAATTTTCCGCAGGAAGCTGGGTTTATGAATGTTAGTTGTCATTGATTTTTGTATGTCGTTCACATTCCGATTCTATTTACACTCATTAGCTACAGTTTATTGTCATTTTTGAGATCTTTCATGTTGCCTTCAGAGTTTATTTTTTTACAACGTGATTGGCTTTCGTCGAATAGCCTGCTTATTGCCGATAAATATTCATCTGTTTTGTTTGATTCAGGTTATGTGACACATTCTGAACAATTGCTGCAATTGGTGAAGCATCAATTAGATAGCCAACCCTTGGATGTGGTGATAAATACTCATCTGCACAGCGACCATTGTGGAGGAAATGCGCTTCTTCAATCAAATTATCCAAAACTGAAATGCTGGATTCCACATTCTCAATTTGAATCAGTCTTAAATTGGGATGATTCTTCATTGACTTATGCCTTGACTGGTCAGTCATGTGAACGGTTTCAACCCACTGACGGGATACGACATGGCGACTCTTTTAAATTGTGTGGTCTTGATTGGCTGGTTTTTTCGTCGCCGGGTCATGACAATGATTCTTTGATTTATTTTCAACCCGATCATAGGATTTTAGTTTCTGCCGATTCACTTTGGGAAAATGGTTTTTCTGTTGTATTTCCAGAATTTATCGGCGGAATTGGTTTTCAAAATGTTGCGGCAACCTACGATTTAATTGAAAAATTAAATCCAGCCATTGTCATTCCCGGTCACGGATCTATGTTCACTGATTTGAATAAAGCCCTTGAATTATCTAGACGCCGTTTAGATCAGTTCACAATCTACCCCAAACTGCATGCGGCATATGCAGCGAAGGTAATGATTAAATTTAAAGTGATGGAATTTCAGCAATGCAATTTGACATCTCTTGTGAATTGGGCGCTTCACTCAACATTACTTTCTTTGCTTCATGCTCACTACTTCGACGGGTCCTTGCAATCATGGATCGAGAGTGTTATTAATGAGCTTTTGCAGAGAAAAGCTTTGTCTTTTTACAATGACATCATTTACGACAACAAATAGGGCGACCAAATAAAACAAAAAGCCCGACTCTTTCGAGTCGGGCTTTCTGAGGCTGTAATAGCCTGACAATGTCCTACTTTCACACGGGGATCCGCACTATCATCGGCGCTGACGCGTTTCACTGTCCTGTTCGGGATGGGAAGGAGTGGTACCACGTCGCTATGGTCATCAGGCAT
>CANHLD010000035.1 GCA_947461325.1 Comamonadaceae bacterium | reverse complement strand
CGCCGAGTTCGGTGTGGTGATGGAAAAAACCCAGCGCGAGTTGAACGGCTTGGCGTGTATTGATGTGCAAGAGGTCGAACCGGACAAGCAACAAATCATCGCCAGCCGTTCGTTCGGGTCCATGGTGGAAACTGTTGATGTGTTGAAAGACGCGGTCAGTGTGTTTGCGGCCAACGCCTGCGCCAAGCTGCGTGCGCAAAGTTCGCACGCATCCGTCATTCAAGTGTTTTTGATGACCAACCGTTTTCGAAAAGACCTGCCGCAGTACATGCCTTCGCTGGTGGTGCCGCTGCCGCAACCGACCAGCGACAGTCTGGTGGTCAGCCGCTGGGCAGACCATTTGGTTGAGCGCATGTTTCGCCCCGGTTACCAGTACAAAAAAGCCGGTGTCATGCTCAGCGGTATTTCGCCGCAAGGCATCTACCAGACCGATTGGCTGGAGCCGCCGCAAGCGGTGGACACGCGCTTGATGGATGCCTTGGACGGTTTGAACAAACGCTACGGGCGCGGCACGGTCAAGGTGTCTACGCAGGGCGCGTACAAACAGTGGCAGATGAAGCAGGAGAACAAATCACCTGACTACACCACCGATTGGCACGCCATGCCGGTGGTGTGACAAGCAAGGTTTAAACGTCCAAAGCCTGCATCAACTCATAGCTGCGTATGGGTTTGAGCAACACCTTGTTGAAACCGGCGGCTTCGAGTTGCTGTATTTCCTCGGGCATGGCGTGCGCGGTATAGGCAATGATTTTCATATCAGCAAACCGCGCATCTGCACGCAGTTGCAGACACAACTGCAAGCCGCTGACAGTGGGCATGGATATGTCCAGCAACAACACATCGCACACCGTGTCTTGCAACATGGTCAATGCTTGTGTGGCGCTGTCGCACTCGTGCACCGTGTAGCCCAGTGGCCGCAAAAACAAACCGGGCAACAAGCGGTTGGTGTCGTTGTCATCGACCACGATCACATGGCGTGTGTTCATACCGCCGCCTTTTCTGCACTGCGAAGAGGCAGCGTGAAAAAGAAGGAACTGCCGACACCGGCTTCGGTGCGGTAGTCGAGTTGTCCGCCCATCAGGTGAACCAATTGGTGACTGAGCACCAAACCCAGACCTGCGCCTTCTTTTCGTTTCATTGCAAAGTGAGAGGAGGGGTCATGCAGGCCGGTGAACAGGTTTTTCTCTACTTCATGGGGAACACCCAGCCCCGTGTCAGCCACGGTGAATGTCAGTGTCTGGTCTGCTTCATTGTGTGAAAGTTGCAAAGTCACTTGACCTTGTGGCCGGTTATAGGCGATCGCGTTGTCGACCAAATTGTTGAGTACCTGACGCAAGCGGTAGGGGTCGGCCCTCATCATTAAAGTGGACTGCTGGTCGGTGCTGAGTTCAAGCGCAATATTCAGCCGTGTCGCACGAGGCTGGTGCAGTTGGTGCACTGACTCCAGCAAATCGTAGACATCAAATTCGGATTCTGAAAGTTGCAACTGGCCTTGCTTGATCTTGTTGATATCCAGCATGCCGTTGACCAGATGCAACATTTCCAGACTGTTTTCCAAAATAATTTTGGAAGTGAAATGGATCATCGGTTCTTTAGAACTGCTGTGTATGTATTCCGCGTATCCCATGATGCCGTTGAGCGGCGTGCGCAAGTGGTGTGACATCGAGGCCATGAAACTTTGCATGTGCTGCTGGCTGTCTATGTGTTGCTGCAACTCGGACCGAAGCCGACGATTTCGCTGGATCGCCATGAACCACCCCACTGACAGGCATAACAACAAACTCAGCAGAACCATCTGGATGATGTCGTTCGTATTCATGAAGCACTCGCGGGTTTTAGGGGTTCATACAAAGATTATTTTTTGGGGAACACCAGAAATTTTGTTCCGAGAATGCGGCCGAATTCATGGCTGTGGGACTCCAGCGTTTGCAATAAATCTTCTGTGGGCACAATTTTTTTAGACCGTTTGTCGACCTGATTGGCTTCGAATTTGATCAGGCCTTCATCTTCAAACTCGCGAATCTTGTAGCGCAGTGCACGCTCACTCAGGTCCTGGTTGTGATAGATGCCCTTGAGCAAAGCGCTGGGCTGATCTCGTTTTTCTTCGATCAGTTGTTTGACCAGACTCAGGTACAAATAGCGACCGGCCTGGCTTTGCACCAGATGCAGATGCTGGTTTTCCCATTCGTGCAACTGACAGATGACTTGTAAAAGCTTGGTGTTGAATTGCGGATCGGATTCAGTTTTCATCTCGGTTATCCTGAAGTTTGACAGCCGAATAGTAATTATGTTTTTTTATAAAACTGACGAAAACTGATATTTTTGTGTTTATTTTATACAGATATTGTCTATTTTTTGATGAATTAATCAATTTTGACAGGGCAACACAGCTGATAGCCTTGTAAACGGTTGGCTTTAAGCACTTGCTTACCGGCACCGCAATCTCTTATCTTTTTGCGTAACCTATAAATTTGCGCCTCCAAAGCTTGCTTGGGCAATTGGTCTTCATTTTTTTTGAGAACTTCGTAAATTTCCCAAATTTCAAGTTGTTGTTGGTTTGATTGAACGAAGGCCATCAGTAAGAGAAACTCTGACCGTGACAACGCCTGTTCTGACAAGTGACCGCGAATCACTCTGAATCTGGTGTCAAGTTGCAATCCGTTGGATTCGACAAATTTGTCATCTGCGTTTGTCATGCGGGCCAAAGCCCGTTGTTCCAGGTTGTCGACCAAGGCAGACAACTCATCCGGCTCCCAGGGGGAAGTCAACACATGGTCCACACCCAAGCGCAATGCGCGTAATTTGGTGGATAAATCGTCCTCCCTGCTGATGCATATGACGCCCAAGCTGGTTTTTCTTTGCTGTAGTTGCTGCGACAGATGAAGTAATGCCTCGTCCTGCTGTCTGAGATCCAGAATAAAAATGGCTGATGCCAGACTCTCTGTCGCTGCAAGACACTGTTGCACGGTGAAGAAATGACTCACCGGGTAACTGGCCTCATGTGCTGCTTGAACAAGCGCAACTTGTGCGGCATCAGCAGATACAAGCACAACATTCAGGCTAGCAGCAATAAATTGCATATGACGTCATTCAGTGATGAGTGCGTTTGTTAGTGTTCGAATGCTGAAAATTTTACCTATTATTCTTATTAAGTGATTATTTATTATTAATAAAATTAGTCATAATAAATTTTATAGTCAATTTAAATATGTATTTAATATACAAATTTACTTTATAAGTAATATTAATAAACAAATGCTCAAATCTATATTCCTCATCGTAGAAAATTTTCCACAGATCAAATAGGGTTATTGCAAGATAAACCCCCTTATCCACGTCTGCAAATGACGGAGTCCCGCTTAGATGAGCCGCATTCAAAAAAAGGCTTTACCACGAAAGGAAAAGCCCGAGCTATGAGCGCACCAAAAATTCACCGAGTTCAAAACCGTTGACGCTTGCCTGAAAAGCGGCGGCGAACTGCCTAAATAAAAAGGTAGAAGCCGAACCGCAACGGGTCGGCCATGGGTTTAACGCGCGTCAGGCAGTTCTATTTTGACTTCCAGCACTTCGAGGTTGTCTTGGCGCTCCAAGTTCACCTTGATGTCTCCCGGGTTGATATTCACATATTTAGACAACACGGCGATCAGGTCGCGTTGCAGGTCGGGCAAATAGTCAGGCTGGTGCGCTGACTTGCCTGAGCGTTCGTGCGCCAGAATGATTTGCAATCGTTCTTTGGCGACGCTGGCGGTTTTTTTCTTTTCACCAATCAGAAAGGACAACAAAGACATGTGGCTTATCTCCGGCCGAAGACGCGTTGCAGCAGTCCGGGCTTGACAGCTTCGGTGAAGCGCAATGGAATGTCTTTGCCAAGGAAGCGGTCGACCACGTCTTTGTAGGCTTCGGCCACATCGCTTTTTTCCAGCAGCACCGCAGGCACGCCTTGGTTGGAGGCTTGCAGCACATCTTCAGACTCAGGAATCACGCCGATGAGCGGAATACGCAAAATGTCTTGAATGTCTTCGAGTGACAACATCTGGCCTTCTTGCACCCGGTTGGGGTTGTAGCGGGTGATCAGCAAATGTTCTTTGATGGGTTCCTGGCCTTGGATGGCGCGCATGGTTTTGCTGCCCAGCATGCCCAGAATGCGGTCAGAGTCACGCACCGAGGAGACCTCGGGGTTGGTGACCACGACAGCTTCATCGGCAAAGTGCATGGCCATCATGGCGCCAGTTTCAATGCCGGCCGGTGAATCGCAAACGATGAAATCAAACTCCATACCGGCGAGTTCGCGCAGCACGCGTTCGACGCCGTCTTGGGTGAGTGCTTCTTTGTCGCGGGTTTGAGAAGCCGCCAACACATACAAATGGTCGGAGTGCTTGTCCTTGATCAGTGCCTGGTTGAGGGTGGCTTCACCGTTGATGACATTTACAAAGTCGTAAACAACGCGACGCTCGCAGCCCATGATCAAGTCCAGGTTGCGCAGGCCGACGTCAAAGTCGATCACCACGGTTTTGTGGCCGCGCAAAGCCAATCCGGAAGCAAAACTGGCGCTGGTAGTGGTTTTACCCACGCCACCTTTGCCAGATGTGACGACGACTATTTTTGTCATTGAAAAAAATCCCAAGTAAATAAAAACAATGGTGGATGTAACAGGGTTTGCACCATAGACACCACGAAAAACCTTGAGTTTACAAGGCTCTCATGTGGAGTTTGTCCTCGGCCAGCCAGACCTGCGCCGCTTTGCCCTGAACATCGACAGGCAACGGGGTATCGCTGGTTCGGTAAACACCTGCAATGGATACCAATTCGGCTTCCAGACTGGCCGCAAAAATACGCGCGCTGGTGTCACCTTTGGCACCCGCAATCGCTTTGCCGCGCAGCGGGGCGTACACATGGATGTGACCATCGGACATGATTTCTGCGCCGGGATTGACCATGGCCAACACCACCAGATCGCGGCCGCGTGCGTATACATGCTGGCCCGAGCGCACGGGCTTGTCAATCACCATGGCACTTTGCGCTGCCATGGGTACTTCACGCACCACCTCGACCTCGCGAATGACTTCTTCGGGTGCGCTTGCCTGGGCAGGTAAAGACCGCATCTCTTGAGCCACAAACAGACCGGCCAGCGTGGCTGCCGCTTCTTGCACAGGGTTGCCTGCGCGCAATGCCACCGGGTTGATGCGGTAGCGGCGTAGCAACTGCAGCAAGGCGTTGAGGTCCACCGGTCCGGATTGGGCGTCTAGGGCATG
The DNA here is from genome assembly GCA_947461325.1 of Comamonadaceae bacterium. Taxonomy (GTDB): domain Bacteria; phylum Pseudomonadota; class Gammaproteobacteria; order Burkholderiales; family Burkholderiaceae_C; genus Limnohabitans. The sequence continues at coordinate 7,695 of CANHLD010000035.1, read as the reverse complement.
CAGGTCAATCAACACCGGGTCATTGTCAAAAAAATCGGGTGTGTCCCCGAAGCGGTGTTGCAAATCAGTGCTCAAAAGTTGCAGATCCGCGGACTTCACCAGCACCGACATCAGCGGTAAATGGACATTTTTGATTTCAAAGGACAATGATTTAGAAGCTGTGCGGGAACTCATGGTGAATCCGAAAAAACGGCAGGCATGAAGCCTTGCGTGAAAGCCACAGACTTTACACGCTCAGGCTCGAGCCTGAGCTGAGGATGAAATTTTGCACAATGCAAACCATTTTGAAAGGCTGGGTATGTACATACTGGCGGGCTTGTTTATTTTGTATTTTGGTTTACTCGCTCTGGGTATGTTCTGGCGAAGCCAAACAGTTCGCGGTCCCTGGTTTTATTTGTTGCGTGCATTTTTCCCGAATTGGCAGTTCTATCACCTGGTGGGGCCGGTGCCGCATTTGTATGTGCGTGCGCAGGCGCCAGATGCGCCGTGGACTGATTGGCGCTTGGTGTATCCAAGGCAGCAACGGCATGTGTTGCGACTGTTTCACAACCCTTGGGGTAACCGGGATCTGGCGCAACAAAATCTGGTTGAACATTTGTCCAGTGACATGAAAGATTTGGGGGAGGGCGCAGATGCCAGCCAGTTGGTGAGTTACCAACTGGTTTGCCGATTGGCCGCGCATGCGGTCAGGCAATACAAGCTTGAAGATAACCCCACCCATTACCAACTGGAAATTCGGCTTGAGCGCTCTGACCCGCAAGGTCTGATCAGTACAGACACGGTGCTGCACAGTCCGTCATTGAAACTATGAGCGGCTATCTGGTAGTTCGCTGGCTTGAAGTGTTGGGCGGCTTTAGCCTTGTGCTGCAGTGCTTGGAGTATTGGCGCATGGCAGACAGCACCGACCCGAAAGGTATTTGGGCGTGGCAGGTTCAAAGAGCCGATATTCCGGACTCACCCGCTTTTGTCAAAGCCTTTCTAGACCACGCTTACCAACCCGCTTTTTACCGTCTGCAGTTGCTGGTCAGATTCATGGCAGCTGTTGCCTTGATGGCCTGGGGCAACCACTTGTTAACCGCGCTGGTGCTGTTTGTCGGCACCTTGCTGCTGCTGATTCGCTGGCGCGGTGCATTCAATGGCGGCAGTGACTTCATGACCTTGATCACCGTCAGCGGCTTATTGATTGCACAAGGAGTCACACTGTTGAGCGACGAGCAAACTGGGTGGACTGCCGGTCTGGGATACATCGCTATCCAGACTTTGAGTTCGTATTTCGTGTCGGGCTGGATCAAATTGAGGCGGCCTGAATGGCGAAACGGTCAGGCATTGACCGTGTTTTTAAACAGTGGCTTGTATGGCCCTTTGTCGCCGGACAGTGTTTTCCGCCGTCCATGGCTTGCCAAGGGTTGCAGCTGGTTATTCATTCTTTGGGAGGGGCTGTTTCCCTTGGTGTTGATGTACCCGCTTTGGATGGGTGGGTTCGTTGCCTTGGCCTTGTTATTTCACTTTTTGGTTTTTTGGTTTTTTGGTCTTAACCGTTTTTTCTGGGCTTGGGCGACCAATTTAAGCAGTCTCTTTTTCCTCGGACACTATTTTTCTTCTGTGCTATGAGTTATTTAATGTTAATTTTCAGGGTAAACACAGTGCTTTATGTGATTTTTTTCCGGTTTTTTCCCATTGCGCACTTCAGCTATCTGCATAGAATGTCGATCCCTCTTCACAACAGGGCTTTCAAGTCAGGATGATTCATGCAGTTAATGTGGCTATCAGGGCCTACCGGTAATGTCAGGACCATTTCCATCACAACCCGCACGGTGTTGACCGCGGCGGTGGTGATTGGTTTTTTCCTTGTGACTTCCGGTTTCTTGCTGCACTTTGTGGGATTCAAGATTGCAGTTGAATACAACCCGGACTTGGCACGCAGCATCGGCGGCGTGACCACAGAAGCTGAACAAAAGCGCATGGAGTCGGTTTACCGCGACCACCTGACACAGTTGCGAGAGTCCATGCACAGTACAGTCAATGAAATCCGCCAGTTGGAGACCATGAAAAACCGTTTCATGGAAATGGCCACCCCCAACGTGGTGCGCGACAAAATCAACCGCAAAGACGATAACAAGGGCGGTCCGTTGATAGCCCCCAAGCCTTTTTCAAGTTTGTTTCGCCAGCCTCTGGGCATGGAGTTTGACCAGACGCTGCAAGACTTTGTCCAAACCCAAACTGCTGTCGTTGAATTGCGTAATCACTGGGAAAAACAACTCGATTGGCTCAACACTTTGCCCACCGGTGTACCGGTTCGCGGTGACTTCAGAGTGAGCAGTGGTTTTGGTATTCGCAATGACCCTTTCACCGGCGGCTTAGCCATGCATGAGGGCTTAGATTTCACCGCCAGCAGCGGCACACACGTCGTAGCGACGGCCAAAGGCACAGTGACACGCTCCGGCTGGGATTTCGGCTACGGCAATGTGATTGAAGTGCAGCATGCCGAAGGTTTTTCCACTCGCTATGCGCATTTAAGCAAGCGCATCGCGCAGGTCGGAGATCAGATCGATCGCGGTGGCCTTTTGGGTGAAGTGGGCAGCACAGGCCGTTCTACCGGCCCCCATTTGCATTACGAAGTATTTATACGAGACAGGGTCATCAATCCTGTGCAGGTGCTTCCTCTCAGCTCAAGCTAACCCGTTCACCGGAGTGATCCATGTTTGAAAAATTGCGCGATAAACCCCTGGCCAGTTCACAAGAGCGCTTTGAAACATTGATCGGGCGCACCACCCAAATATACGGACGCTTGGTATTGGTCGACAGTGTGCGCATTGACGGCAAAGTGGTGGGAAATATCGAGACTGCCAAAGAAAGCAAAGTCACTGTCGCTATTGGTGCCAGCGGCGAAGTCTCCGGGGATGTGACCGCGCACCGTGTCATGGTGGCAGGTAAAGTAGAAGGCAATATTTACGCCTCTGAGCGTGTGGAGTTTCATAAGGACTCGGTTGTTCACGGGGATATTTCCTACGGCTCCATAGCGGTGGAGCACGGCGCCCGTTTACTGGGTCTGGTGATTCAAAACCCTGTGGGCGGCGCCAACGCCGGCGCGGAAGCGAACTCTGCTATCCGCCAAGCGCAAAACAGCAAATAAACGGATCCGGTGACTGACATGCGGGGCTCGCCAGAATGGTACGACCAGATGTTCAACAACCGTGCCTTGGTGCCTGATTTTGCTGATCACTTGCAGCGCTGGGCCCAGGACTCCCGCCAAGCACGCGACAACGCAAACTGTCTTTTAGACCTGAGTTATGGCGCAGGTCCTAACGAGACTTTAGATGTTTTTCCAACCCACAAAACGAATGCACCGGTGCTTGTTTTTCTGCACGGTGGCTATTGGCGCGCCTTAGACAAATCTGACCATTCTTTCATTGCCCCCGCTTTCACCCAAAAAGGTATTTGCGTGGTCGTGCCCAATTACGCTTTGTGTCCAGCGGTCAGCATTGCAGACATTGTGATGCAGATGGTCAAGGCCTTGTCTTGGGTGTGGCGCTACATTCATGAGTGGGGCGGAGACCCCGGCCGTATCCATGTCGCCGGTCATTCAGCCGGTGGTCACCTAGCTGCCATGATGATGGCATGTGAATGGTCACGCTATGCGCCTGAATTACCTTTGAACTTGGTGAAATCGGCATTGGCAATTTCCGGCTTGTTTGAGTTGGCGTCGGTGCGCAACTCACCGATGTTGCAAACGGATTTGCGTTTGGATGACACCACCGTACTTCAATGCAGCCCCGCCTGGATGAAAGCCCCTGCCCATGCCAACTTAAGAAGCGTGGTGGGCGCGCTGGAAAGCGAAGAGTTTTTACGGCATAACGCCTTGATCCAACAAGCTTGGGGGGCTGATAGGGTGCCTGTGTGTGAGGCATTGCCAGACCTGCATCACTTCAGTATGTTGAGTGCACTGGTTCACCCTGAGCACCGCTTGCATCACATGGCGTCAGATATGTGTCTCGCCAGTTGACGATTTACTTCTAGTTAATGGCAACAGGCCGGTGGCCAATGCAGTACCCAGCAATATCAACAAACCATACATCGACATCTGCCAAGTGATGGACTCGCCCAAAACCAGCACGCCGATGAGATTGGCAACCAAGGGAATCAGGTAAGTCACGCTCAAGGTGCGCGCACCGCCAGTTTTGGCAATCAATCGGAAATACAGCACATAAGCCAAGCCGGTGCAGATGGCGCCCACAACCAGCAATCCTAGCCACGCCTGAGAATTTGGTGCAACGACGGGCCAATAAACCAAGCCAGGTATGGCGAGCGCCAAACAAGCGCCCAACTGACTGCCGGTCGCAATCGCCAGCGGTGGCACAGCCTTTAAATATTGTTGCGAATAAGCGGTGGCCAAGCCATAACAAGAGGTGGCTAGCAAACAACTCATCACCGCCCAACCGTTGGCATCTGCTTTGAATGACAAACCGCCCGTCATACCCATGGCAAGCAGTGCCACACCGCAAAAACCCAGCAACATGCCAAGGGCGCGCCATCCGCTGGGGCGCTCAGCCAGCCACAGCCAGGCGATCAAGGCACCGAATAACGGGGATGTCGCATTGAGAATGGACGACATGCCCGTGGTGAGGAACAGCACAGCATAGGCATAGCAACAAAAGGGGATGGCTGAATTGACCACGCCCATGGCGAAAATGGCTCGCCAGTGTCGGATCAAGCTGGGCAAATGACTCTGCATAAGCAGCAAGGGCAAGAGCACCAATGAGGCAATGCTGACACGCATCCACGCGGTTGTCCAAGGGCCGAACTGCTGAGCTGCCATACGCATGAAAACAAATGAAGAGCCCCAGATCAGACCCAGCAACACAAATTCCGGCAGCCAGCTTTGCCAGCGTAAACCGGGTGTCACAACACCATGCCTTCTATTTGCAACAAGGCAACTTTGCGGTCGAGTCCGCCTGCATACCCGGTCAATGCCCCACTGCTGGCAACCACGCGGTGGCAGGGAAGAAAAATACTCAAGGGGTTGCGACCGACCGCAGTGCCGACAGCCCGCGCAGATTGAGGCTGACCTAAGTACCGCGCAATGTCTGCGTAGGAGGCGAAGCGGCCGAAAGGAATCATGGCAAGCGCTTGCCAAACAGTGCGTTGAAATTCGCTGCCGCCAAAAGGTGAGAGCGGCAAATCAAACTGGGTGCGTTTGCCAGAAAAATATTCGCTCAACTGCTGCTTGGCTTGCAGCAACCAGCATTGGCTTGGCCCCCAAGGCATGTGCTGCAAATCGGGCAGATGTTTTTGTTGATCAAACCATGCACCACACAGGCCTTGTGTGTTTGCAAGCAATGTCATGCGACCCAAGGGTGTATGAATGGGCATTTGCCAATGATCCAATGGTTTTTTTAACAGCATATCTGTGAGGGTCATGGCGTCTTTGGCTTTGCGAAAACAGGTTGATTCGTTGACCCATTCTAAAGAATGAACGAGTCGATTTTTTGTCATTCAGCCCTTCATCCTGCGCGCCTACAATGCGTTTTCATGAACATTGAACCTTCTATCTTTAAGGCGTATGACATACGCGGTGTGGTGCCCATCGCTTTGCATCCTGACATGGCCAAAGCGTTGGGTCGAAGTTTCGGAACGCAAGCTCGCGCTTGCGGTCAAACGCGTGTGGCAGTCGGTCGGGATGGGCGTTTAAGCGGCCCCTCGCTCGCGCAGGCGTTGATTCAAGGTTTGATGGATGCAGGCATTGAGGTCATTGATGTCGGCATGGTGACCACACCGCAGTTGTACTTTGCGGCCAACACCTTGTGTCAAAGCGGCATACAAATCACAGGCAGTCACAACCCCAAGGATTACAACGGCTTCAAAATGGTGATGGACGGTCGCGCCATTTACGGTCAGGACATCCAAGCATTGCGCCAAATGATGGAGCAAGAAAACTGGCAATTCAAAAACGGCGGTAGTGTGACGCAAGTGTCCATTGCACATGAATATCAACAGCGCATCGTCAGTGACATCCATCTGGCGCGACCTATGCGCATCGTGGTGGATTCAGGCAATGGTGTGGCCGGCGCCAGTGCACCTCAGATATTGCGCGCCATTGGTTGCGATGTGATTGAGTTGTTCAGCGAAGTCGATGGCGATTTCCCGAACCACCATCCAGACCCGAGCAAGCCGGAAAATCTGCGCGATTTGATTCATGCCTTGCAAACCAGCGATGCTGAATTGGGTTTGGCGTTTGATGGTGATGGAGACCGCTTGGGCATAGTCACCCGCGATGGTCAAACCATTTACCCGGATCGCCAGATGATGTTGTTTGCGCGCGATGTGTTGTCGCGTCAACCCGGCGGCACCATTGTGTATGACGTGAAATGTTCGCAACAACTTGCGCCCTTTATCCGCGCTGCCGGTGGCGTGCCACTCATGTTCAAAACCGGACACTCGTTGATCAAAGCCAAAATGAAAGCCATCGATTCACCTTTGGGTGGCGAAATGAGCGGTCATGTGTTTTTCAAAGAACGCTGGTACGGGTTTGATGATGGCACCTATGCCGGTTGCCGCTTGCTGGAAATTCTCAGCCGATCAGCAGACGCCAACAAAGAATTGCATGCATTGCCACGCAGTGAATCCACCCCAGAGTTGAATGTACCGTGCCAAGAAGGCGAACCGCACCGTGTCACTGCCGAACTGCTGGCGTTTGCACAAACGCATGGCATGCCAAGTGCAAAACACCACCCGGTTTTGTGTGACATCGACGGCTTAAGAATTGATTGGGATGATGGCTTTGGCTTGGTGCGTGCCTCCAACACCACCCCAGTGCTGGTGTTGCGATTTGAAGGTCAGCACGCAGCTGCCCTGCAACGCATAGAAGCCGATATGATGGCCTTATTGAGACAAGTCAAACCGGATGCCCAGGTACAAGAGGCTGCGCATTGAGGGTATTGGTGGTCAAGCTGTCATCGCTAGGTGATGTGGTTCATACGCTTGCCGCCGCGATGGATATGCATCAAGCCTTGCCGCATGCCCAGATCGATTGGGTGGTTGAGGATGCCTTTGCCCCATTGCTACAAACTTGTCCCGCAGTACAACGCATTATTTCCAGTCGTATTCGGCGCTGGCGCAAGCAGTGGTGGACTGCTGACACACGGCGCGAATGGGGCGCATTCATCCATCAACTCCACGCGGTTGAATATGACGCGGTGATTGATTTACAAGGTTTGACCAAATCAGCTTTGATTTCTCGTTTGGCCAAATTGACCCCTACCGGTAAACGCTACGCCATGGCCAACCGTACCCGTGGTTCGGCCTACGAGTCGCCTACGAGCTGGGTGGCCGATGTGTTGATCGAATGTCCGTGGGAGAGTCACGCGGTGCAGCGTGCGCGCCATGTGTGTGCAAAGGTTTTGGGTTACAGCGAACCGCGCCAAGCGATAAAAACCATGTTCGCCGCGCCGGATTCGACGGTGTTGCCGCACACAGTCGCATTGGTGCACGGTACTTCCCGGTTGGACAAATGTTGGCCTTTAGAAAACTGGATCTCGCTTGCCCGCCAATTGGTGTCACAAGGTTTTCATTTGGCGTTGCCGCAATCTAACGACGCCGAGGAAGGGGTAGCCACGCAAATTGCCAAGGCGTGTCCCGGCTCTGTGGTGTGGCCGCGCGCTGATGTGTTCACCTTGACCCGGCAATTGGCTGCTTGTG
>CANHLD010000034.1 GCA_947461325.1 Comamonadaceae bacterium | reverse complement strand
TACCAAGAAGGCGACTTCGTCAAGCCCATGGTGGGCGTGGCCAACGGTCATTCCACCATCACGCCTTGCAACAGCGGCTTGCAAAAACTGGCTGACGCGGCGGTCGCTGGCATTGAAGAAGCAGGCGGCAACGCGCAAATTTTTGGCACACCCACCATCTCTGACGGCATGTCCATGGGCACCGAAGGTATGAAATATTCATTGGTCAGTCGCGAAGTCATTTCTGATTGCATTGAAACCTGCGTCGGTGGTCAATGGATGGACGGCGTGTTGGTGGTCGGCGGTTGCGACAAAAACATGCCCGGCGGCATGATGGGTATGTTGCGCGCCAATGTCCCCGCTATCTATGTATATGGCGGCACCATTCTTCCAGGTAACTTCAAGGGCAAAGACTTGAATATCGTTAGCGTATTCGAGGCCGTTGGTGAAAACGCCGCAGGTAAGTTGAGCGATGCGGATTTGCGTGAAATTGAAATGCGCGCTATTCCGGGTACCGGATCGTGTGGTGGCATGTACACCGCCAACACCATGTCATCTTCATTTGAAGCACTGGGCATGTCACTCCCCTACTCTTCGACCATGGCGAACCCGCACGATGAAACGCAAAACTCCGCCAAAGAAGCAGCCAAGGTGTTGATTGAAGCCATCAAAAAAGACTTGAAACCGCGCGACATCGTGACCAAAAAGGCCATTGAAAACGCAGTGGCTGTCATCATGGCCACCGGCGGTTCCACCAACGCAGTGCTTCACTTTCTGGCCATTGCCCACACCGCAGAAGTGGACTGGACGATTGACGACTTTGAGCGCATGCGTAAAAAAGTGCCTGTCATTTGTGACCTCAAACCCAGCGGTAAGTATTTGGCCGTCGATTTGCACAAAGCTGGCGGCATTCCGCAAGTGATGAAGGTGTTGCTCAAAGCCGGTTTGCTACATGGCGACTGCATGACCATCACCGGCAAAACGGTCGCTGAGAACTTGGCTGATGTGCCGGACACGCCCCGCGCTGACCAGGATGTGATCCGCCCTATCGACAAGCCCATGTACGCCGAAGGCCACTTGGCTATTTTGAAAGGCAATTTGTCGCCCGAAGGCGCTGTCGCCAAAATCACCGGCCTGAAAAACCCTGTCATCACCGGCCCTGCGCGCGTGTTTGACGATGAGCAATCTGCTTTGAAAGCGGTGCTTGATGGCAAGATCAAAGCTGGTGATGTGATGGTGTTGCGCTACCTCGGCCCCAAAGGCGGCCCGGGTATGCCGGAAATGCTGGCTCCCACCAGTGCGCTGATCGGCGCCGGTTTGGGTGAAAGCGTTGGCTTGATCACAGATGGACGATTCTCTGGCGGCACCTGGGGCATGGTGGTCGGTCATGTCGCGCCAGAGGCTGCAGCGGGCGGCACGATTGCGCTGATCCATGAAGGCGACAGCATCACGATTGATGCCCACAAACTGTTGCTGCAATTGAATGTGCCGGATGCCGAGATCGACAAACGCCGGGCGGCATGGAAGGCACCTGAGCCGCGTTACACCCGTGGGGTGCAAGCCAAGTTTGCGCACAATGCCAGTACTGCCAGCAAGGGTGCTGTGCTTGATTTATTCTGATCCTTTTTTTACAAGGATTTGAAAATGAAACGTGTGTTGATTGCCACCATGCTTGCTGCTTGCTTTAGCCAATCTGTGTTTGCTGACGAAAAGTTGGCAGGTGCTAAAAATTGTCTGGGTTGTCATGCAGTCGGCACGCAAGTGCTGGGGCCGTCTTTCAAAGATGTGGCTAAGAAATATGCCGGGGACAAATCTGCTGTGGATATGCTGGCAGCCAAAGTGCGTGCCGGTGGTGGCGGTGTATGGGGTGCGATTCCTATGCCTGCGAATCCTCAGGTCAATGAAGCTGAATCTAAGAAATTAGTGACTTGGATTTTGAGTTTGAAGTGATTTCTTTGCACTTCTTGAATGAGAGCAACTTCGGTTGCTCTTTTTTTGGGTTCATTGGGGTCAATAACCAAATTTTTTAATGAGATGCGTTCACGCCATGCCGGCTCGGTCGCCGCTCACCGCCGCTGCGCGGCAACGTTCGCGTCGGCCCGCCCGTCATGTCGTTTGTCCACTCGACATTTTTCTCCGACTTCATTTCTGCGGTTTGATAAACCAAGAACTTACGGCTAACGAAATCGGACTTGTCAGTCAACATAACTTCAGGACGACTCGGAGGGGGCGTTTTTTTCGAGCGAAAGCGCAGAAAAAAAGCGCACCGGATGGGTCGGCCAAAGCGTGTCTTTAAAACCGTAGGAATGCCAACCCCTAACGGATGGATCGGCCTAAGGGTGCCTTCTATTCAACACAGGTGTTCACGCCATGCCAGTTCGGACGCCGCTCACCGCCGCTTTGCGGCAACGTTCGCGTCGGCCCGCCCGCCATGTCGTTTGTCCAACCGTCAATCAAACACTTTCGGACAACTGCGTCAATATCGCCGGGTTTTCCAAAGTGGACACGTCTTGCGTGATCGCCTCACCCTTGGCAATCGAGCGCAACAACCTGCGCATGATCTTGCCTGAACGCGTTTTGGGCAAGTTCTCGCCAAAACGAATATCTTTGGGCTTGGCAATCGGTCCGATTTCTTTGCCCACATGGTCACGCAAAATTTTGGCGATTTGCTTGGCTTCGTCACCTGTCGGGCGCGAACGCTTCAACACCACAAATGCGCATATCGCCTCGCCTGTCGTGTCGTCAGGACGACCGACCACCGCAGCCTCGGCCACCAACTCTGTGCAACTCACCAGAGCCGACTCGATTTCCATGGTACCCATGCGATGACCGGACACGTTCAACACATCGTCAATGCGGCCCGTGATGGTGAAGTTGCCGGTGTGCTCATCGCGGATAGCGCCGTCACCGGCCAAATAGTATTTGCCTTGGAAGTCTTCGGGGAAATAGCTTTTCTTGAAACGCTCAGGGTCACCCCAAATGGTGCGAATCATCGACGGCCAAGGTTTTTTCACGACCAGAATGCCTGCGTGACCGTTGGGCACATCTTTGCCTGTCTCGTCAACGATGGCCGCCTGAATGCCAGGAAACGGCAAGGTGCATGAACCGGGCACCAAGTGCGTGGCACCGGGCAACGGCGTGATCATGTGACCGCCGGTTTCGGTTTGCCAAAACGTATCGACGATAGGACAACGGCTGCCGCCCACGTGTTGGTGGTACCACTCCCAGGCCGCAGGGTTGATGGGCTCGCCCACCGAACCCAGCAAGCGCAAACTGTTCAAGTCGTATCGAGCAGGGTGCACGGCTTCATTGCTTTCAGCCGCTTTGATCAGCGAACGAATCGCAGTCGGCGCGGTGTAAAAAATACTGACCTTGTGGTCTTGGATCATCTTCCAAAAACGACCTGCGTCGGGGAAAGTGGGCACGCCTTCAAACACAATTTGCGTGCCGCCCAAAGCCAACGGACCATAAGCAATGTAAGTGTGGCCTGTGACCCAGCCGATGTCGGCGGTACACCAAAACACATCGTCGGCTTTCAAGTCGAAGGTCCATTCGGTAGTAAGCGCAGCATGCATCAAATATCCACCGGTGCTGTGTTGCACACCTTTGGGTTTACCGGTGGAGCCGGAGGTGTAAAGCAGGAACAACGGGTGCTCGGCTTCCACCCACTCCGGGGTACAGGTGGTGGCTTGCTTGTCAGCCACATCAGAGAGCCACAAATCGCGGCCGGCTTGCATGGGAATGTCAGCACCGGAACGCTTGGCCACCAGCACGTGCTTGATGCTGTCGCAACCGCCTAATGTCAGCGCTTCATCCACGATGGATTTCAAAGGCAGTTGCTTGCCGCCGCGCAACTGGTGGTCGGCCGTGATGACGAGTTTGGCGCCGGTGTCTTCAATGCGGTCGCGCAAACTCTGCGCCGAGAAACCGCCGAACACCACCGAGTGCGTGGCTCCTATGCGGGCACAAGCCTGCATAGCGGCAACGCCGTCCACCGACATGGAGATGTAAATAATGACGCGATCGCCTTTGACCACACCCAGTGACTTCATGGCGTTGGCGATCTGGCAAGTGCGCGCTAGCAATTGCGAATACGTGGTGTGTGTAACTTCACCACCATCAGCTTCAAAAATGATGGCGGTTTTCTCGCCCAGCCCGCGCTCGACATTGCGGTCCAGGCAGTTGTAAGACGCATTCAACTTACCGTCTTCAAACCAAGTAAAGAACGGCGCCTTGTCTTGGTTCAGTTTTTTGGTGAACGGGGTTTGCCAGTGCAACAAGCGTTTGGCCTGCGTGGCCCAAAAGTCTTCGTAGTCGTCTTCGGCGTGCTTGACCAGTGCGTGATAAGCGTCCATGCCGGACACAGCAGCTTGCTTGACGAAGTTGGCGGGCGGTGCGAACACCGGCAATGTGTGATCTTGGCTCATGGCTTGTCTCCTGGTGTTAAACGGCCGCTTTGCGGCTCTGCTTGGGCAGGACTGTCGTGCATGGCTCTTACACGCCACTGACTGGCTTGAAGCTTACGGCATCGTTGCGATCTCTTTGCCTAGAATCACTTGTTTGAACGAATTGTCTACTCTGACGAAAGTGATGCCATGTCAACCTCTGACAAAGAACGCCCGCCACGCCAAAGCTCTTTACTTTCGCGAATGATTTTCTCCAGCCGTTGGCTGCAATTGCCCTTGTACCTGGGTTTGATCGCCGCGCAAGCTGTGTATGCCTTCCATTTCTGGGTGGAACTGGTGCATTTGTTGGAAGCCGCCTTTGGCAGCCAGACCGCGTTGCAGGCATTGATCAACGGCATAGGCTACAAGGCAGACGCAGCGCCCACTGGTTTGAATGAAACCATCATCATGCTGGTGGTGCTGGCCTTGATTGATGTGGTGATGATCTCCAACCTGTTGATCATGGTCATCGTCGGCGGCTATGAAACTTTTGTTTCTCGTATGTACCTTGAACAACACCCCGACCAACCCGAGTGGCTCAGCCATGTGAACGCGTCAGTGTTGAAAGTGAAGTTGGCCATGGCCATCATCGGCATCTCGTCTATTCATTTGCTGAAAACATTCATCAACGCCGCCAACTACGATGAGAAAGTTTTGATCTGGCAAACCATTATTCATATTGTTTTTCTGCTCAGTGCCATGGCGATTGCCTACACGGACAAACTGTTGAATGAAACCCGTGCCATTGGGCATGAGCATTGAAACTCACCTTGAACCACTGACACCTATGAGCCACATTACCCAAAACGATTTGATTGAATCCGTTGCAGCAGCCCTCCAATACATCAGCTACTACCACCCGGCGGACTACATCGCGCACTTGGCGCGTGCCTACGAGCGCGAGCAAAGCGCTGCGGCCAAAGACGCGATCGCGCAAATCCTGACCAACAGCAAAATGAGCGCCACCGGCCACCGTCCTATCTGCCAGGACACCGGCATCGTGAATGTGTTTCTCAAGGTCGGCATGGGCGTGCGCTTTGAGGGTTTCAGTGGTAGCGTGGATGACGCCATCAACGAAGGCGTGCGCCGAGCCTACAACCACACCGACAACCGTTTGCGTGCCAGCGTGGTCGCCGACCCGCAGTTCGCCCGCAAAAACACCGGCGACAACACACCCGCTGTCATCTTCACCGAACTGGTGCCAGGCGACACATTGGAAGTTACGGTCGCGGCCAAGGGCGGCGGCAGCGAAAACAAATCCAAGTTGGTCATGCTCAACCCCAGTGACAGTTTGGTGGACTGGGTGCTGAAAACCGTGCCGACCATGGGCGCGGGTTGGTGCCCGCCGGGCATGCTCGGCATTGGCATTGGCGGCACAGCTGAAAAAGCCATGTTGATGGCCAAAGAAAGTTTGATGGACGACTTGGACATGTATGAGTTGCAAGCCAAGTCATCCAAAAGCGAAAAGCTGACGCAAACCGAAGAACTTCGCTTGGAGCTCTACGACAAAGTGAACGCGCTGGGCATAGGCGCGCAAGGCCTGGGCGGTTTGACCACGGTGCTGGACATCAAGATCAAGATGTACCCGACGCACGCCGCCAGCAAGCCGGTGGCCATGATCCCGAATTGCGCCGCCACGCGCCACGCGCATTTTGTGATGGACGGTAGCGGCCCTGTTTATCTTGATCCGCCAGCGCTGGACACCTGGCCGAAAGTGAACTGGATGCCTGACACGCAAAAAAGCCAGCGCGTCGATTTGAACCACCTGACCCGCGAACAAGTAGCAGCTTGGAAACCGGGTCAAACTTTGCTGCTCAACGGCAAGATGCTCACCGGGCGCGACGCCGCGCACAAACGCATCCAAGACATGCTGGCCAAAGGCGAGCCACTGCCCGTGGATTTCACCAACCGCGTCATTTACTACGTCGGGCCAGTCGACCCTGTGGGTGACGAAGCTGTCGGCCCCGCAGGACCGACCACGGCCACCCGCATGGACAAATTCACCGAGATGATGCTGGCGCAAACCGGTTTGATCGCCATGGTCGGCAAGGCCGAGCGTGGCCCCACCGCCATTCAAGCCATACAAAAACACAAGTCGGCTTATTTGATGGCGGTCGGCGGCGCGGCCTACCTCGTGTCCAAAGCCATCAAACACGCCAAGGTGGTGGGCTTTGCCGACCTTGGCATGGAAGCCATTTATGAATTCGATGTGGTCGACATGCCGGTCACCGTGGCGGTGGACGCAGGCGGAACCAGCGCACACATCACCGGCCCGGCAGAATGGTCTAAACGCATCGCCAGCGGTGAGTTCAAAGGCATTGCTGTGACAAGCCATTGACATTGATGAACGACACATCTGAATGTCCCATTGGCGTATTCGACAGCGGTGTCGGCGGCCTGAGCATTTTGCAAGCGCTGCAACAACAACTGCCGAACGAAGCCTTTGTCTATCTGGCAGACAGTGCGCATGCACCTTACGGAGAGCGAGATGAAGCATTCGTTTTGCAACGTGCACGCACGGTGTTGCACTTGCTGCAAGAGCAACACCAGATCAAAGCGTTGGTGATCGCGTGCAACACCGCTACTGCACTCGCGATCAAAGTGTTGAGAGAAGAAAATCCCGATCTGCCGATTGTGGGCGTAGAGCCTGCCATCAAGCCTGCATCGGTATTAAGCCAAACCAGACGCATCGGCGTCATGGCAACGGCCGCCACACTATCAAGTAGCAAATTTCAGGACTTGCTGGCCGGTTTGAGTCCGCAAGCCGAGTTTGTGTTGCAAGCTTGCGAAGGTTTGGCTGACGCGATTGAACAGCAATGGCAACAAGCGGATGACCAAGCGGTGTTGGCGTTGTGCCGCAAATATGTCACGGCGATGGGCGCATTTGGGACGAACGCTGCAGAAATAGACACCTTGGTGTTGGGTTGCACCCATTACCCGTTTGCCATACCTCAACTTCAGTCTTTGCTGGGCGCAGATGTGGCATTGGTTGAACCGGGATTGCCTGTGGCCAAACGCTTGCAGCAATTGCTTTCTGAGCAGCAACTGTTAAGCCGTCAAGCCACACCCGGTTTGCAATTGATGGCCACCGGCGAAACCCTCAATTTACAAACTGCGGCTCGAGTCTGGTTGCATCAGTCTTTGCCTGTCGTTCGCGTGTAAACAGGCTCAAGCCAAAGGCACGGCAAACCCGATCATGGTGCCTTTGCCGAGCTGGCTTTTTAATTGCACTTTGAATTGCATTTGCTCTGCCAAATGCCTGAAACTGTACAAGCCGAGTCCCAAGGTTCGCATGGACTGCTCTGTTTTTCCAAATTGTGTGAAGGCCTCGAAGCAGGCGTTGACTTGCGCCGTCGACATGCCCGAGCCATTGTCCATGCACCAAATCCACAGGCGCCCAGATTGTTTGCGACAACCCAGCAACACACTGCCACCGGCTTGTGTGTAACGCAAAGCGTTGTTCAATAAGTTACGCACCATGCGTCTGACTTGGGTGGATTCAACGCTGACTTGGCAATAGGATGGTCGAAAGCGCAACATCACATGTTGTTGCTCTGCAAGCAGACGCATCTCTTCCACCAACGGACGCAGCAACGCATCAGCAGTCAACAAATCATTGATCACCGGCTTTAAAGATTCAGTGTCGATGCCGTCAGACCAAAAGCGCAAATAGTCCATGAAATCGTCAACCGATTGACTGGCCAAGTGCATGCCTGCTTGTAATTTGGGATAGCGGTGAGGTGCAGCATAAAGCATGGCTTTGGCATACAACAGCAAGCTTTGCATCGGCTGCCACAAGTCGTGGTGCGCTGCGGCAAACCAGCGGCCACGCTCGCGGCTTATGTGCATTTCCAAATTCAATTGGTTGCGCTGATGAATCACTTGCATACAAGCACTCCACCCCAGCAAGGTGGCCACTACCGCCCCCTGTAAAAAATGCGCACCCAGCGTGGTGATCAAAGGCCATTCCATGGATCTGAATAGCCAGTACACCTGCATACCTAAAAGATAAACCAACCATACAGACACGAACACGGCTGCGTTCAAACTTTGTCTTTGACAGTAAAACCACAGACTGATGAACAGCAATATCAACGCATGCAGACTGCCGCCAAACAACAAAACGCTGCGCAGGTTATGTGGCGAGATATAAATACACATAAACAAAACCACCCACCACACACCCGCAGCCAGATGCAATGCCAAGTGCATGCGCGGATGATGCTTGTCGGTTTGCATGAAGGACTGCGCGTGGTAGATGCTGACACCGAACAAAACACCATAAGCAGTTTGACCCCACCAAGCGGCTTGTACCCGGGTGATTTCAGGCCAAAGCAAATTCATGAGGCCGCAAACCCAAGAGGCACTGACCAACTCCAGGACAACCAACAACACAAACCATCGCAGTGTGCGCGATGTCAGCACCGACAAAAATGTCAGCGCATACAAAGTGACCAAGACCGGCGCGCTCAGAACCAAGCCAATCATCAAACACAGTTTCAAATGCTGCTGCATGAACTGCTGAGGCGTTTGCAACACCAAGGGAAACTGCACGCGGTTGACGCCTTCAATGCGAACCAGCAAATCTATGTGTCTGAATGTGGTGTCGTAAATCGGCCAAGTCGGAAATAACTGACCACTGCCCCACCCCAGCGATGCAACTTCATGCAGCGGGGCTTGCCATTGCCAAGGACCGTTTTCAAAACGAATCCATAACTCGCTGTGGTCTTGGGTCGGCGACTGCAGACTCAACCAAAGAGGCAACTTCGCAGCGGCTGCCGAATTCATTCGCCATGCAGCCCAATGCGGGTCGCTGTTGGCAGGCGCTACCACTTGCGACGCATGTGTCAGACGGATCGAATGGTGGCCTTGACTGCGTTGCCAAGCTTGTTCTGGTGTCAGATTGCCAGAAAGGTCTGGCACCACGCGCAGGGATTGCCAAAGCTCTGCGTCTTCAGTAACGGTTGCGGCAACAGTGAAGCCCAAAAACCCGCAGCATGTGAAACAAAAACAAATTTTGATGAAAGCCCGGCAGAACTCAACCATGGCTGATGCCTAAGCTGTGTGACCACTGCCAGTAAATGGCAGAGGCTTGGGTTTTGTTTTTCACACCGAGCCGCTGGTAAATCACATGTAGGTGGGTTCGCACTGTGCTTTCTTCAACGCCCAGATGCTGAGCAATTTCACTGCTGCTTTTGCCCCGAGCCAACTCAGCCAACACATGTAACTGTCTTGGGGATAAGGTTTGCACAGCCAAGGCAGGTGTCTCGTGCGCTTTGACCACAGTAGCGCGAGGTAGCTCCGGGTAGGCAAAGGCAGTTTGCAGGGATTGCAGCACCGTATCGAGCAAGCGCGACACCGGTTCTGTTTTGTGCAAATAGGTGACTCGGTTTGCCAGACACACACTTTCAACAGCCGGGTCGTCCACCATAGAAAAGACCATCAATGCGCCATTGGGTCGCGCATGACAAAAGGCATTCAGCGTGTTGAGGCCTTGTGAATCAGGCAAATTCAAATCGAGCAACACCAGCGCAAAGTCGTCGCGCTGCTCTATCAACGCCAACCCCTGCGCTTGGCCGTTGGCATGGAAAAACTTGGCTTGCGGCAAGACCTCTTGCATGCTGTCACGCAAGGCATTAACCATCATGGGATGGTCTTCCACAATCAAAACTGCCGGTGACTGCATGGTTCACCCTCCTCAGTCAGAGAGTGACAAATAAACCAAGCCAGCGCAAGTTCGAATGGATAAATCCGAATAGCTATGCAGTTGCGGTGTCGCTAGGTTTCATATCAGATACAGATTTCAACTTGAACGCGCACAGCAAGGCCAGCAAAGCCACCGGCATAGCCATGACAAACACCTGTTGCAAACCGAAATGGGTACTCAGCGCTGCGCCGCCTAAAGCGCCTATGACACCGGTGAAGCCATAGCCCACCACCGCATACAAAGCCTGTCCTCGGCCACGCAAACGGCCTGGGAAATGCTGCGACAACCATGCAATGCTGACGGTATGTTGAATGGCAAAGGTGAACACATGCAGACATTGCGCCAGCAGCAACACCGGCAACATCGGCGAATAAAACGCCGTCATGCCCATGCGCAACACCATCAACCCCGTACACACACACAACCACATGGGCAAACTCAGCCAATGCATCCATTTGCTTTGCGTAAAAAAGCCAATAATCTCGACAATCACAGACACCGCCCACAACATACCGATCATGTCTTTGCCATAGCCGAGCTCATCCAAGTAAAGCGAAAAGAAGGTGTAGATGGATACATGCGACAACACATGAAAAAACAGTGTGGCAAAGAACCAGCGGCTTTGCGCTTGACGCAACACCTGCCAAAAACCGGCCTGCCCGTGCACATGCGCAACTGACTCGCGTTTGTCCGGCAAGCACCAAGTGCTGATGTTGACCGCTAACAGTGTCAATACCGCCCAATAAGGAAAACCGGACATGCCTTGCGCTTCAAACCAGGCACCCGAGACAAACACCGTCACCAAAAAACCGACAGAGCCCCACAAACGGATCCGCCCGTAACGCCGCACATCCAAGGTTCCCATGTGGCTAACTAGGTGCGCCATGGCCGCTTCGCTCATGGGCATCATGGCACTGGTGTGAATGAACATGCCGAACAACACCGCCGCCAGCCACCACGGCGACGGATGAAACAACAAACCGAGCGAGCACAACAAGGCCATGCCCGAGCACCAGCGCATCAGCGGCACGCGAGCGCCATTGCGGTCACTGAGCCAGCCCCAGACATAGGGAGCGAACACGCGTGTGACCGCCTGCATGGAGGTCAGCAAGCCGATCATCCATAAACTCAAACCCAAATGCTTGAGCCACAAAGGCAAGTAAGGGTTGAAAAACCCTATGTGCGCGAAATAACTGGCCGACAACGCGGCGAACGGCACCAGTTGACGCCGCGTAGCGCGCGGCGCTGTCGTTGTGTTCATACGCTCAACCGCCGCGCTGTGCGGGAATGGGCGACAGCGGCATCACCACATCGCCGCATTGGGCGCGGTGTCGCAAGGCATGGTCCATGACCACCAGCGCTAACAAGGCTTCGGCAATAGGTGTGGCACGTATGCCCACACAAGGGTCGTGGCGGCCCTTGGTTTGCACTTCGGTCGCCACACCATCGCTGTTGATGGTGTCGCGTGGCGTCATGATGGAGCTGGTCGGCTTGATGGCGATGCTCACCTCCAAGTCCTGGCCGGTGCTGATGCCGCCCAACACACCGCCAGCATTGTTGCCAACAAACCCCTCGGGCGTGAGGCTATCGCCATGGCTAGAACCGCGCTGCGCCACGCTGGCAAAACCGGCGCCCATTTCTACGCCCTTGACTGCATTGAGGCCCATCATGGCAAATGCAATGTCTGCGTCCAAGCGATCGTAAATGGGTTGCCCCAAACCGACCGGCATGTGCTGCGCGACCACGCGTATGCGCGCGCCGCAAGAGTCGCCCGCTTTACGCAAACTGTCCATGTAGCTTTCCAGATGCGAAACATCTGCGATGGGCGCATAAAACGGGTTGTGCGGCACATGCGACCAGTCTTCAAAACCGATGGGGTGTTCACCGAGCTGGGTCATGCAGCCTTTGAAGGTGGTGCCAAATTTTTCCAGCAACCATTTTTTGGCAACTGCACCAGCAGCGACTGTGGGTGCGGTCAAGCGTGCGGATGAGCGCCCGCCGCCGCGCGGATCGCGCACGCCGTACTTTTGCAAATAGGTGTAGTCAGCGTGACCGGGGCGGAAGGTTTGCAAAATGTCGCCGTAATCTTGGCTGCGCTGGTCCGTGTTTTGAATCAACAGCGCAATGGGCGCGCCGGTGGTCACCCCCTGGTAAACGCCGCTCAGGATTTGCACCTGATCCGGCTCCTGACGCTGGGTGACGTGGCGGCTGGTGCCCGGGCGGCGACGGTCGAGATCGTGCTGGATATCTGCCTCGCTCAAAGCCATACCGGGCGGACAGCCGTCGATCACGCAGCCGATGGCCGGGCCGTGGGATTCACCAAAGTTGGTGACTGCGAATAAGGTGCCTAAGGTGTTTCCGCTCATCTGAGGGATTATCCATGAGGGGTAAGCTCAAGCAATGAGGTCGGCAAAATCAAGACGTCGGTTAAAAATGATACGCAAAAAGAATTAATCTGCCTTGCCGCCCTGCTCCTCGGGCCAATCGCGTATGTAAGCCTTGAGCATTTTGTTCTCGAAGTTCTGGCTGTCGACCACCGCTTTGGCCACATCGTAAAAACTGACCACGCCCATCAACTGGCGGTTGCTCATGACCGGCAGGTAACGCGCATGGCGCTCGAGCATCATGCGGCGTACTTCGTCGAGTTCGGTGTCGGGGGAGCAAGTCAAAGGATGGTCGTCCATGGCGCCTCGCACGGTGGTGTTGCCCAAAGCACCACCGTTGTTGTTGAGCGCCAGTATCACTTCGCGAAACGTCAGAATGCCGACCAGATCGCCGTGGTCCATAACCAGAATAGAACCCAAGTCGTGCTCGGCCATGGTTTTCACAGCTTCGGCCAAAGGCGTCAAAGGCGCGATGGTGTAGAGCGTGTTGCCCTTGCTGCGCAGTATGTCGCTGACTTTCATAGGGAGT
>CANHLD010000033.1 GCA_947461325.1 Comamonadaceae bacterium | reverse complement strand
TGGACGACAGCATGATTCAGGCGTTTTACGAACAGCTGTTACCCGAGGACGTGTGCAATTGCAAAGGCTTGGAACGTTGGCACCGCGACGAGAGCAAGCGCAGACGCGCCGCAGGTGACAACAGCGAACCTTTGCTGATGACGCGTGAATCATTGATGCGCCATGAAGCCGTGGGCATCACCGCGCAGGCATTTCCCAAGATGGTGCGCTTGGGCGGTGTGGATTGCGCCGCACATTACCTGCATGCACCGGGCGACGCCAAAGACGGCGTGACCGTGACCGTGCCTTTGTTTGTGTTGAACCAGGTGAGTGAAGAGCGCGCCGAGTGGCTGGTGCCCGGCATGTTGAAGGACAAGATACAGGCGTTGCTGAAAAGCTTGCCCCAGCGACCGCGCAGCCGGTTTGTGCCGCTGCCTGAGAGCGCCGCCCGACTGGCGGCTGAGTTGTCAGTGCCCGAGGTGTTTGGCGCGGGCGGTTTGACTGAGGTGTTGCTGAAAAAAGCCCGGGATGAAACAAGCCTAGATATCAAGCGCAGCGACTTCAAGCTAGACATGTTGAGCGCGCATTTCTTCATGAACTTTCGTGTGGTGGATGAGCACGGCAGGCAGTTGGGGCAGGGCAGAAACCTCGGGGCATTGAAAGCGGAATTGGGCTCCAAAGCCCGAGGCGCGTTTCAAGCGCTGGCGGGCTTGAAGTTGGCAGCTTCTGCGGAGAAATTGGGGTCAGCGAAATTGGGGTCGGATCCCGATTTTGCGAAGCAAAACTCGGGCTCTGACCCCAATTTCGCAGCCACAAAGAAGACGGGTTCTGCCTCCAATTTCCAGATCACCCACCAAAAATACACCACCTGGTCATTCGGCGAAATGCCCGAACTCATGGAGATCAGCAAAGGTGGACAAAGCCTGATCGGTTTTCCGGCGCTGGTGGACATGGGCGACGCGGTCAGCATCGAAGTGTTTGACGAGCCCGACGTCGCCGCCGCCAAAAACCGCGCCGGCCTGCGCCGCTTGTTTGCGCTGCAAATCAAAGATGCGTTGAAGTACCTGGAGAAAAACATTCCCGACATGCAAAAAATGGCCGTGGCCTATATGCAGCTGGGCAGCGCTGAAGAGTTGAAAGCGCAAATCATCGACGTGGCGCTGGACCGTGCGTTTTTGCTCGATCCTTTGCCGAACGACGAAAACAGTTTTAAGCGGCGCATAGACGAAGGGCGCGGACGTTTGACACTGATTGCGAATGAAGTGGCGCGTTTAGCGCTTGGCGTGCTGAGCGAATTTGCGCTGGCGCAGCGAAAAATCAAAGACACGAAAAATGCGCCGGACGCCACCGCCGACTGCGCCCAGCAACTGCAACGCCTGCTGCCGAAAAACTTTCTGGCCGCTACCCCGTGGCCGCAGTTGCAACATGGCACACGTTACTTGAAAGCCATCAGCCTGCGGCTGGAGAAATACCGCGCCGACCCTGCGCGTGACGCGCAGCGATTGACTGAGCTGAAACCGCTGGAGCAAAAGTATTGGCGGCTGGTGGCCGAGCGCAAAGGCCAAACGGATGCGCGCATGTTGGAGTTCAGATGGTTATTAGAAGAGCTGCGGGTCAGCTTTTTCGCGCAAGAACTGAGAACGCCGCAACCAGTGAGTGTGAAGCGGTTGGAAAAAGCGTGGGCTCAGCTTTCGCACTGAGCACATGCTTTTCAGGGCAGACTCACATCTGCCTGAAAGGCATGTGAGACGTCGCTATATGGTGTGGGGCAGTTGAAACGTTGAGCTTTGCTGCTCAATTCCCCATCGACTCCGCAATCCTCGCCGCATTCAACTCCGGGTTCAGCAGTTGCGCAAATTCATACACAAACTGTCTTAAATAAGCCTGTTTCTTAAACGCAATACGCGCTAGGTTGCGACCAAACAAATGCCCTGCTGGGCGCACCAGCAGGTCTTCGTCGGTGATGTCGCGCACCGCCATTTCAGCGACGATGCCCACGCCCATGCCTAAGCGCACATAGGTTTTGATCACGTCCGAATCAATCGCTTCCAGCGCAATGCGCGGCGTCAGGTGTTGGGCGGCAAACGCTTTATCGATGCGGGTGCGGCCGGTGAACGACGGGTGGTAGGTGATGATGGGCTCGTTGGCCAGATCGCTGAGTTGAAGGTCAGCTACCGAGGCCAGCGGGTGGTCTTTGGGCAGTACCAGCACGTGTTCCCATTCGTAACAGGGCAGGGTAATCAGCTCGGGGTAATCCGACAAAGACTCTGTGGCGATGCCGATTTCAGCGGTTTCATCCAACACCATGCGCGCGACCTGGTCAGGTGCGCCTTGGTGCAGACTGATGTTCACGTTCGGGTAAGCGCTGCGTAATTGCGCGACTGGCAGCGGCAGCACGTAGCGCGCTTGCGTGTGGGTTGTCGCGATAGACAAGGTGCCTGAATCTTGCGCGCTGTATTGCTCACCGATGCGCTTGAGATTGTTCACCTCTCTCAAAATGATGTCTATGCTTTTGAGCACATGCTCACCGGGCTCGGTCACCCGCTTCAAGCGTTTGCCGTGGCGGCCAAAAATCTCTATGCCCAGTTCTTCTTCCAACTCGAGAATAGCCTTGGAGACGCCGGGCTGCGAGGTGTGCAGCGATTTAGCCACTTCGGTGAGGTTCAGGTTGCGTTTGACGGCTTCTTGGACAAAGCGGAATTGATGCAAGTTCATAACTAATCCATATAACAATGGGCTTTATTATGCCTTTATTTGGGGGTAATAGAGCGGCAAAGCGTTACTTTGCATAAAGCGGTTCGTTGGTTCATTGACAGCAAAGCGCCCAGAAAGCAGCCGTCAGGCAACAGCAATGCGAGCCAATAAGTCCAGTAAATCCGGGTGTTCGCCCACGGCCGGTTGGCATTCGAACACTACGTTCGGGTGCAGTTCTTTCAATTCGGTCATCATTTGCGGCAAATCATGGCGAACATGTTTGCCCACGCCCAAAAACATGGGTACGACGCGGATGTGGGCGACGCCCTGCGTGAGTAGAGCAGCCACGGCGGTCGGCAGATCCGGTTGGCTGAGCTCCAAGTAGGCGCAGGTAACTGGCGTGTCAGGATGCATCAATGTCACGCGTTGCTGCACTGCTTGCATAGGCAAATGCCACAGCGGGTCGCGCGAACCATGGGCAAACAAAATAACGGCTTGCATCAGTGCCTCAACACCAGTCGGGCAAAAGCAAGCAAGGAGCCGGTCATGAAAACCAGCCCGGGCGTTGCTGCCGCCAGCCATGGCGACCATGAATTTAAGTTGCCGATGTACCCAAACAAGTTATTGATCAAAACAAAGGTGATGCCGAGAACCACGCCAAAAAATACCATGGTGTTCAGGTTGGCGTTTCGCAAATGCAAGTAGGCAAAGGGCAAGGCCAAAACCACCATCACCATGCAACTGAATGGATAAAACACTTTTTTCCAAAAATCAATTTCATACCGTTGCGAGGCCTGTTCGTTTTTCTTTAGGTGAGTGACGTATTTGTACAAATCCCAGGTGGCCATTTTTTCTGGCTTCAAAAGTGCGACGGACACCATGTCCTCCGTCAATCCGTTTGACCAAGGCATGGTCGTGAGTTTTGATCTGCCTATGTTTTTATCGATACCGTCTGTGAATTCATCCTTGACAACATCTGATAACAACCAGCCATCGTTTGACTCCAGGAAACGTCCGGATGATGCATAGATGATGGAGTTCAATTTTCCAAGGCCATTGAATTCAAAAATACGGATACCAGCTAACTGCCCGTCACGACTCAAAGCCGATACATTAGCAATGCTGGAGGACTCGGTTTTGTTTTCTTTCAACCAGGCGCCAGAGGCGCCATTGGTAATAGTTTGCCCCAAATAACGAGCTTTCAATAACTGCGCCTGACGGCTGCTGACCGGTGTGACATAGTCCCCGACCACAAATGCGATCAAGACAAAAAACAAGCCTAATTCCATCAATGTTTTCAGGGCGCGTAAGGGCCCCAAACCACTGGTTCGCATGATGGTGAATTCTGAACTTTGTGCCAATCGCGCCATCACGAAAATGGTGCCGATCAAAACGGTGATGGGTAACAGTTCGTACAGGTGATTCGGAATCATCAAAACCACGTACCACATGGCAAGTTGCATGGAGTAATTTTGCTCTGGGCCAGTGCCAATCAGTTTGAGTTCATCGATCGTGTCAAAGAAGAAAAACAAGGCCACAAAACCTAAAGTGGCAAACCCCACTTTTTGAAGAACTTCTTTGTAAATCATCATTCTCAATGTATTCATGCCTGCACCGCTTTGTCAGAAGTTATTTTCCGAGGGCTGGTAAATATCAGGCCTTGCTGTTGTCGCCAGTACAGAATGCTGATTGCCATTAAAAAAACAGGCAAGTGCAATGTGATGAGCATCTTAGGAAGACTGATGAGACCCGTGCCGATCCAATTCCTGCTCATGTTGACCATGTTGTAGTAGGTGAAAAAACTGATGACCGTGACGATCAGTGAGCCCGACCTGCCGCTGCGCGGATTGATGAACGGAATGGCGATCGCAAGAATGACCAAGTTGAAAGCGGCGATGGCCATGCCAATGCGCCAACCTAGTTCAGCCAAATTCACATTGGTAGGCTCGGCAAGTAATCCCAGAGGTTGGGTGGTTTGTGCGTTTGCTGAACTGAGTTGAACTGGAATGGAGTCGATCTTGGAAGAATGGGTTTCAAACTCGATCAACTTGAATTCGTTTTTTTCAGGTTTGATTTCAATCCGTTGCCCGTTACTCAAAATAAAAAATCTGTTTTGGTCTCTGGCTTCAATCAGTCCGCTTTGTGCTGTCACGATAGACTGGATATTGTTTTCATTGGAAACAATAAAAATGCGGTTGCCGTTTTTTTGTGAAATGCTGGAGTTGTCTATGTAAAAAACCCGCTTGCCGTCGGCAGACTCTTGGAATTGACCGGGTTTGATTCTTTCAAGATCGCCGCGCTTTTCAAAACGCTCCCGCATTTCCCTGATCTGCATGTTTGACCACGGCCAGGCCATCAATGACAAAGCAGTGATGGCAATCAGCCACGGCAAAGCGAATTTGAATGTCGGAATCAGCAGCGACAACACGCTTTGTCCACTGGATTGCCAAATCACCATTTCGCTATCGGTGTACATCCTTGATACCGTAGAAACCATGGCGATGTAAAGACTCAAAGTGAGTAATGAGTGCAAGTTGCCTATGGCTGTGTAACCCAAAACCATGCCTACGTCTTTGGGGTTGAATTTGCCAACGGAGGCTTCGCCAAACGTGCGAATCAGCCAGACGGTAATGACAATGATGGTTAAAACCACCAGTGTCGCCCAGAAATACCGGGCCAGTTCTTGCCGAAAGGAGGAATCGAATAACATGCTTATTGGAATAAAAAAGGCTGATTATGAACTTGGAACTTCAAACTCTCTCTTGGGCGCAGGCTGCATCCTTGCAAGTGGACGCCTTGATCGTCCTAGTTTCTCAGAAACAGAACAAACATACGGGCTTGTTGTCAACCATGTTGTCGCAAGCAGAAAAGTCGGGAGATTTCAATAGATCTGCTGGTCAATCCATGCTTTGGTGGAAGCCCGCCGGTTTGAAGGCTCAGCGCTTGGTGTTTGCCGCGACAGGCGAGGGCAGGCCGCAGGATGTGCGCCAGGCGGTCACGCTAGCGGTACAAGCTTTGAAAAAAACCAAGTCTGCCAAAGTGGCTATTTGCTTGGAAGAAAGTCATTCAAAGCAATTGGTGATTGCCACGCAAGCAGCTGCAGATGCCGCTTATGTTTATACCCATACCAAGCCCAGCGCCAAGCCTTCTTTGATCAGCCATTTAATCATTGGTGTACCAGATGCCAAGTCCAGCCAGCAGGATTTTGTCCATGCCAAGGCACAGGTCAGCGGGGTAGCGTTGGCGCGAGAGTGGGGCAACCGGCCCGCCAACCATGCAACACCAGATTTATTAGCCAAAGCCGCCAAAGGTTTGGCCAAACACGCATCCATTTCCTGCGAAGTGTTGGGGCTTAAAGAGGTCTTGCGTTTAGGCATGGGATCGTTTGCTGCTGTGGCACAAGCTTCAGCTGAGCCATTGCGTTTTATCGTTCTCAATTACAAAGGTGCAGCTGCTTCCCAAGCACCGGTGGTTTTGGTGGGCAAAGGCATCACGTTTGACACAGGTGGCATTTCGCTCAAACCCGGACCGGGCATGGATGAGATGAAATTTGACATGTGTGGTGCAGCCAGCGTGCTTGGAACATTCGAGGCACTTGCTCACTTGAAGCCCAAAGTGAATGTGGTCGGATTGATTCCCGCATGTGAAAACATGCCGGGTGGTCGCGCGCTCAAACCCGGTGATGTGGTCACCAGCATGAGTGGTCAGACTATCGAAATATTGAACACAGATGCAGAGGGTAGATTGGTTCTTTGCGATGCCTTGACATATGCCAAGCGATTCAAGCCCATTGCTGTGATTGACATTGCCACATTAACTGGCGCTTGTGTGATTGCATTGGGTCATTTGCGAAGCGGTTTGTACGCCACAGATGAAAAGTTGGCGCAGCAACTGCTTCAAGCCGGTGAGCAAAGTCTGGATCTTTGCTGGCGCATGCCATTGGACGATGAATACGCCGAAGGTTTGAAATCCAATTTTGCAGATGTAGCGAACGTGGCCGACCGGGCCGCTGGTTCCGTGACTGCTGCCAAATTCTTGCAGCGGTTCGCCAAAGACTTTCCTTGGGCACACTTGGATATAGCGGGGACAGCTTGGAAAAGCGGTGCAGCCAAGGGTGCAACCGGGCGGCCTGTACCGGCTTTGCTGGCCTACGTGATGATGCAGGCCAACATGTCTTTAAAAACCTCACCATTGAAATCTAAGAATTAAAAAACTGGTTCTGACAAATTCAAAACCATGACAGAGATTGCCTTTCATTTCAATGCATCTGACAAACTTGAATATGCGTGTCGCTTGTTGAGGAAAGCCTTTGCAAATTCTGCGCGTGTGGTGGTCGCTGGTGAGGAGCAACAATTGCACTCGCTGGATACCGCCTTATGGACATTCAGTGCGCAAGCTTTCGTACCTCATTGCATGCATGACGCTCACCAAGACCAGTTGGTTTACACACCAGTCGTGTTTGTTACTGGCTCAGAGTTGCCGGACAACATGGCGCATCACCATGTTTTGTTGAATTTGGGGCAAAGCTTGGTCAAGGGGTTCGAGTCTTTTGAACGCATTATTGAAGTTGTTTCCTTAGACCCTGAGGACAAAAATCTAGCCAGAAAGCGCTGGAAGCATTACGCTGACAGAGGGTATTCACTTCAGAGGCATGATTTGGCATCTGTCGCTTCATGACTAAGCCTGTACCGTCACATTCTCAGATACCGCAATTGAATGATGTGGTCAAGATCAATGACTCACTGCGCCCGGCAGTTTTGCCTTGGAACCCCATGCCGTTGGTAAATGATGCCTTGATGGCCGGTTATCCGATCCAAGACGCTTTGGCAGACGAAGTCATCGAGAGAGTGCAAAATCGAATTGCCGAGTTGATGCCCGAACTTGTTCGAGATGCGGTTGAGCAAGTGCTGAATGAGCACACCCTAAAACCTGAAAAATAATTTCTGATCAGTGGTTTGAAATGCATTTAATAATGCACTTATTTTCAATATAGTATTTTCTTTAGTTTTCTTTTCAATCGTTTTTTTAGTAACATTCAGAGTGTTTATTTTCATACTCAACCATTTTCTCAAGGGGATTATTTTGAAAAATCAATTCACACTGATTGCGCTTGCAGCATGCTTTACAGGGAATGTTTTTGCACAAGACATTGTCAAAATTGGACACGTTGCACCCCTGAGCGGACCGATCGCTCACTTAGGCAAAGACAACGAGTATGGTGCGCGTCTTGCCATTGAGGAACTCAATGCCAAAGGTATCACTATTGGCGGTAAAAAAGTCAAATTTGAATTATTGGCAGAAGATGATGCTGCGGACCCTAAGCAAGGCACTGCTGCAGCCCAAAAATTGGTTGACCAAAAAGTCAATGGCGTGGTGGGTCACTTGAATTCAGGCACTTCCATTCCTGCCTCCAAAATTTACAGTGACGCAGGCATTCCTCAAATTTCCCCGTCTTCTACCAACCCCAAATTCACTCGTCAAGGCTACAAAACCACTTTCCGAGTGGTTGCTGATGACGTTCATTTAGGTGGAACCCTTGGCCGTTATGCGGTCCAGAAATTGAGTGCTAAAAATATCGCTGTCATTGACGACAGAACCGCCTATGGTCAAGGCGTGGCTGACGAATTTGAAAAGGCTGCCAAAGCCGCAGGCGCCACCATTGTTGGACGTGAATTTACAACTGACAAAGCCACTGACTTCACATCTATTTTGACCACCATCAAAGGCAAAAAGCCTGATGTGATTTTCTTCGGCGGCATGGATGCTGTGGCAGGACCCATGATCAAGCAAGCCAAAGCACTTGGCTTGAATGCCAAATTCATGGGGGGTGATGGTATTTGTACAGGCGAACTGGTGAAGTTATCTGGGGGCACGATTGCAGACAACCAAGTCTATTGTGCTGAAGCTGGTGGTGTGGAAGGGCCGCAGGAAAAAATTCTGGCTGATTTCAACGCGAAGTTCAAAAAGCGTTTCAATACGGATGTTCAAATCTATGCACCCTATGTATACGATGCTGTGAATGTCATGGTTGAGGCTATGGTCAAAGCCAATTCCTCAGATCCTGCAAAGTACTTGCCTGTGCTTGCAAAGACCTCAGGTTTCAAGGGTGTGACCGGCGCCATAGGATTCGATGAAAAAGGCGATATCAAAAATGGGTCTTTGACATTGCACTCATTCAAAGCGGGCAATAAAATATCAATTGCTGTGGTTCGTTAAACAGACAGCAGATGTAATTTCCAACTTGTTTTCTGCCAGGATAAAACTTCCTGTTGAAGCAAATGTGTGGATTGGGGGAACCGCTGAGACCACAGCGGTTCTATCTTTAGATCAAAGCATCTAGGCAAATCTTTAGATTTTTCAAGGTTGATAGATGCACTTTCCGGATCTCTTCTGGCGTGGCACAAAATAACTGCTAAGCGCAAGCTCAGTAATTGATAGACCAAGTGCTCGTCTTCAAAATCTACATCCAGTTTTCTAAGCTTGCCTTTATGGCCAAGCACCAACAAACTTAATCTGTGTAATTCATTTTTGGCAAAACCAGGCGTATCGGTATTTTCAATGATGTAAGCACCATGTTTATGTGCGTCTGTATGAGAAATCAAATTACCAATTTCATGCAGTTGCGCCGCCCACTCTAACTTCTTCTTCAATCTGATCCATTCAGAAGAGTCTTCGGGATAAGTTTGTAGAGAACGCAAAAATTCAGTGGCAAGTTTGCTTACCCGTTGTGCTTGCCCGGCATCTGCTTGAAAAGTCTTGCGCAAGGCGGTGATGGTCAGCGCGCGGATATCTTTATTTTCATCCTCACGGTCTATCAAATCGTACAGAACGCCATGCCTTAAAGCGCCAGGTGTGACCAACAGTTCATCAATGCCAAATAACTCAAGGAGGGCATTTAAAACACTCAGCCCGCCTCCTATGACGGCTTTGCGGTCTTCCCTGATGCCCTCTAAACGCAATTTATCCACATGCCCGACGCGAATTAACTCTGCCTTTAACCAAGCTATGCCTTCCTTGGTGATTTTGTCAGATGGCCAACCAGCCTGCGCCAGCGCTTCTGATACAGCGCTAACTGTGCCGGAGGATCCGTAAGCTTCATCCCAAGCATCTTTTCCAAAAATAGGCAGTGCTTCATCAAGAACAGCTTTAGCTGCAATCTCAGCTCGATGAAAAGCAGCAGCAGATAGCTCGCCGCTAGAAAAGTACTTCATGCTGGATGCCACACTGCCTATGCGGTATGACTCGAGTTGTAATGCCTCTTTGTTTTTTCCGATGATGAATTCTGTAGATCTGCCGCCTATATCTATGACCAGTCGTCGTTTGTTTGAAGTCGGAAGTAAATGGGCTACCCCTTGGTAAATCAAGCGGGCCTCTTCTCTTCCAGAGACAACCTCGATGGGAAAACCCAATATACGATTTGCTTTTTCTAAAAATATATTTGCGTTACGCGCCTCTCTCAGCGTTTGCGTGGCAACCGCTCTGACTTGCGATGGTTCAAATTCTGACAGTCGCTCGGCAAACCTTGCCAAGCATTCCCATCCTCTTTCCATGGATGAGTCGCTTAAATTCCTGTCTTGATCAAGCCCACTGCCTTGGCGAACCGCTTCTTTCAAATATTCGTAGCGTTGAAACAGTCCATTGTTGAAGCGACATATTTCCAACCTGAAACTGTTTGATCCAAGGTCTATAGCTGCCAGTAGGGTGCCATTTTTCATTGTGCGATGGGATCGGGGTAAGTTGCCACAAAGGAATGAGTCATTTATAAATAATACATTTTATGTATTTATTTAGGGTTTATTCAGCTATCTTACCTTTAAAACTCCAATTTAATCTCTGGTGCAGGACACGAAACTGTCACATTAGCCAACTACATTGGCTAATTAGAGATATGGTTTCAAATGATTTTTTTCTTCAAGGAGTGGCCGTGAATTTTTCAAAAAACTTGGTATCAGCAGTTGTTACGACAGTCATATCAGTAAGTGCGTTCGCTTCAGATATCACTGGTGCAGGTGCAACATTTCCATTTCCCGTCTATAGCAAGTGGGCGGAAGCGTTCAAAGACAAATCAGGTGTAGGCGTGAATTACCAATCCATTGGTTCTTCAGGCGGCATTAAACAAATCAAAGCCAAAACGGTGGATTTTGGAGCGACAGATGCCCCTTTAAAGGCAGATGAAGTTGAAAAAGAAGGATTGGTTCAATTCCCAGCTGTCATTGGCGGCGTGGTAGCAGTCGCAAACCTGAGCGGTGTCAACCCAGGCGACATCAAATTGACGGGCGATTTGCTTGCAAAAATATTCATGGGTTCAATCACCACTTGGAATGACAAACAGATCAAGGAGATGAACCCTGGTGTCAAGTTGCCTGAAGAGTACATCACCGTTATTCACCGCGCTGACGGATCTGGCACTACTTACACATTCACAGAATACTTATCCAAGGTCAGCCCTGAGTGGAAAGACAAAGTGGGTTTCGGTGCTGCTGTTAAGTGGCCTGCTGCCACTTCTGTGGGCGGCAAAGGTAACGAGGGTGTTGCTGCCAACGTAAGTCGAGTCAAAAATTCGATTGGCTATGTGGAATACGCATATGCTAAGAAAAATAAACTCTCACACATCAATTTGAAAAATAAAGATGGCAATATCGTTGAGCCAGACGATTTGACATTTGCTGCTGCAGCTGCAGGCACTGATTGGTCGAAATTCCCTGCAATGGCTGCATCTTTGACAGATGCATCAGGTGCAAAGTCTTGGCCAATTACTACTGCCACTTTTATTCTTATGTACAAACAGCCGACTAACAAGGCTGCTTCTGCAGATGTAATCAAGTTTTTTGACTTCGCTTTCAAAGACGGCAAGAAGATGGCACTAGATCTGGATTATGTTCCTCTGCCAGATTCAACCACTGATTTCATTCGCAAAAACGTGTGGAATAAGATCGAAATTAAATAACAATTCAATCTTATTGGCTTAACTGTTCAACCGAAGACCCCAAAGTCTTCGGTTGAAGCTTTTAGATATTTGGATAAATATTCACAATGAACAATTCCGACGTAAAGAATCTGGCTAGTAACCGTAAATTGCAGTTGATGCGTATGCAAGATTTTGCATTTGAGCATATGACGCTGTTTTTTGCTGGCACTACATTGCTTGCTTTACTTGGGATTATTACTTCGTTGGTGATCAGCGCCTACCCCGCACTTGAAGCCTTCGGTTTTCCTTTTTTCTACACCATTGAATGGGACATTATCAATTCTGAATTTGGTGGATTGATTGCTATTTTTGGAACGCTGACTACCGCTCTTATCGCCATTGTGATTGCTGTTCCACTTGCGTTTGGCATCGCCGTTTTCTTGACAGAGATTTGCCCGATGAATTTGCGGCGACCCCTTGGAACAGCGGTCGAACTGCTTGCGGCTGTTCCTTCCATCATTTACGGCATGTTCGGATTATTTGTTTTTGCCCCCTTATTTGCTGAGTACGGGCAACCTTTTCTGGCTTCAACGCTTGGACAAATACCGTTTCTATCCATATTTTTCAAAGGTGCTTTCAACGGCATCGGAATATTGGCGGCTGGTTTGATTCTTTCAATGATGATTCTGCCTTTCATTGCGTCTGTTATGCGCGATGTATTTGAAATAGTTCCACCAGTGCTCAAGGAATCAGCCTACGGACTTGGATGCACAACTTGGGAAGTGGTCACGCAAATAGTTTTGCCTTACACAAAAACTGGAGTGATTGGCGGAATCATGTTGGGATTAGGGCGCGCACTTGGAGAAACCATGGCTGTGACCTTTGTGATTGGTAATGCACACAAATTATCTGCATCGTTGTTCTCGCCAGGAAATTCAATTGCCTCCACGCTTGCCAATGAATTCGGGGAGGCAGAGCCCGGCTTGCATTACTCTTCCTTATTTGCATTAGGACTTGCCTTGTTCGTCATTACTTTGATTGTTCTGTCATTGGCCAAGTGGCTGCTCATTCGAGCTGAGGCTAAAAAGGGCTTGAAAACATGAGATCTACCCATGATTGATTCTTCATCACACACATTCAATTCAGCACCAAGTCCTGCAACCATGACCCCACAAGCCACTTTCAATACCGGGATATATGAAAAACGTAAAAGGCAAAACCTTTTCGGATTATTGCTTTCAACTTTTGCGATGACCGTTGGACTGGCTTTTTTGCTGTGGATATTGGCTTTGCTTTTTTATAAAGGTTTTTCTGTATTGAGCTTAGATTTATTCATCAAGAAGACACCGGGACCTGAAAGCGATGGAGGCGGACTCTCCAACGCTATTCTTGGAAGTATGATGATTGTTGGTTCTTGCACGTTGATCAGCACACCCATTGGCGTGATGGCTGGTATTTATTTAT
>CANHLD010000032.1 GCA_947461325.1 Comamonadaceae bacterium | reverse complement strand
CCAACATTATCAAAATACGCTTTCCCTGAAAAACCTGTTTTGACTTGAAGCCCGAGGCTAAGCCTTTGTCAGGTGGCAAGCATAACGAATTGGGTTTGAGGGTTTAGCCGCATGTCAAAATGCCTTGGCTCATTGGGCATTTCGTTCTCATGGTGACCCCTTGGTAGTAAGAACACTCGCAGGGCGGGTTCGCCATCATGTTTAGTTTCATTTTTTCGTAGGCGGTTTTTAATGAAGTTTGTTTTTCAACCCCCCTCAGTGAACGCATTGCCTGTTGCTGGCAGTGATGCGTTTTTTCCAGTTCGCCGTGTGTATTGCGTAGGCCGCAACTATGCTGCCCACGCGCGTGAAATGGGGTTTGACCCTGACCGTGAACCGCCATTTTTTTTCTGCAAACCCGGTGACGCGCAATCGGTGGTGGCTGTACCTGCTGACAGAAGCTTGGATATTCCTTACCCGTCGCTCACTGCCAATTTTCATTATGAAATTGAACTGGTCGTCGCCATAGGTAAAGGTGGAAAAAATATTACTGTTGAGCAAGCCGCAAGCCATGTCTTCGGCTACGCGGTCGGTCTGGATATGACCCGCCGTGATTTACAAATCAAGATGCGTGAACAAGGACGCCCTTGGGAAATCGGCAAAGCGTTTGACTTTGGTGCGCCAGTGGGCGTGATTCACCTCGCCACAGACACTGGTGAGTTGCTGAACGCAGACATTGCACTTACGGTCAATGGTGAAACACGTCAACAGAGCAATCTCAGCCATTTGATCTGGTCTGTCAACGAAACCATTGCTAACCTGTCAACGCTTTTCGAGTTGCAACCCGGCGACCTGATTTTCAGCGGCACGCCAGAGGGCGTTGGCCCGGTCAAACCCGGCGACAGCATGCTTGGCAGCATCGACGGTTTGACTTCGATACAAGTCAACGTGGTGTGAATTGCATGATTGAGGTTTCGTTGTAGACCGATTCAGATCATCGTGTCAGGTCACATCACCGCGCCCAATTGCCAAGGCACAAATTCATTTTGACCGTAGCCATGCAATTCACTTTTGCTGGCTTCACC
This sequence comes from Comamonadaceae bacterium, assembly GCA_947461325.1. Taxonomy (GTDB): domain Bacteria; phylum Pseudomonadota; class Gammaproteobacteria; order Burkholderiales; family Burkholderiaceae_C; genus Limnohabitans. The sequence goes on along the minus strand of CANHLD010000032.1, from coordinate 12,756 downwards.
AGAAGCACACGACAGCATGCGATCGAAAATCACGCGACCCATGGCCTGAACGGTGACGGCACCATCCACAATTTCTCCGCAATTGATATCGATGTCATCCGACTGCCTCTCCCACAGCGCCGTGTTGGTTGCCAGTTTCAACGAAGGCGAGGGTGCGCACCCATAGGCAGAGCCGCGACCTGTGGTGAAGCAAATCAGATTGGCGCCGCCTGCGACTTGTCCCGTGGCGCTCACCGGGTCATAGCCCGGCGTATCCATGTAAACAAACCCGTGTTTGTCCACTTTTTCTGCGTATTCGTAGACTGCTTGCAAATTGCTGGTCCCGCCTTTAGCGACCGCGCCGAGTGATTTTTCAAGAATCGTGGTCAAGCCGCCTGCCTTGTTGCCGGGTGAGGGGTTGTTGTTCATTTCGCCTGAATGCATGGCGGTGTAATGTTCCCACCAGCGAATACGCTCAACCAGTTTTTCACCGACCTCACGTGTGACTGCACGGCGTGTCAGCAAATGTTCAGCGCCGTAAATTTCCGGTGTTTCGCTCAAAATGGCTGTGCCGCCATGCGCGACCAGCAGGTCTACCGCCGCACCCAATGCGGGGTTGGCGCTGATGCCCGAATAACCGTCCGAACCGCCGCACTGCAAACCCACAGTCAGGTGCGCCGCGCTGCAAGGTGTGCGGGTGGCTTTATTCACCTCTGGCAACATGGCTTGCACCATTCCAATGCCTTTGGCCACGGTTTTGGTGGTGCCGCCGCTGTCTTGGATATTGAAGGTTTGCAAAGTGCTGCCTTCGGTCAATCCGCTGTGCGACAACCATGACTTCAGTTGATTGGCTTCGCAACCCAAACCCACCGCGAGCACACCGGCAAAGTTCGGGTGTGTGGCGTAACCCGCCATGGTGCGCTCCAACACTTGCATGCCCAGGCCTTGCGTGTCCATGCCGCAACCCGTGCCGTGAGTGAGCGCGATCACGCCATCGATATTTGGAAAAGCCGCCAGCGCGGACGGATTGGTAGTGCGCGAAAAATGGTCAGCGATGGCACGCGCCACCGTGGCTGAACAGTTGACGCTGGACAAAATGCCAATGTAGTTGCGTGTGGCCACGCGTCCGTCAGCGCGCACATAGCCTTTGAACTCGGCGTGTTGCAAAGCCGGTTCGGGTTTGACATCAGCGCAGTAGGCATAGTCGCGTGCGAAGTCGCCTTTGTTGTCACCCAAGTTCATATTGTGGGTATGAATATGTTCACCGGGCGCAATGGCTTGGCTGGCAAATCCGATGATCTGGTTGTAGCGCCGCACAGCCTGGCCAGTTTCAATAGCTCGCGTGGCGATTTTGTGGCCGGGCGGAATCAGACCGCGTACCGCGATATGTTCAACCGTACTGCCGCTCATGAGTTGTTGGCGGGCGATAACGACATCGTCGTCAGGGTGCAAGCGAATGAATAAAGACATGGTGAAAAAACTCAGGTGGTTGACATGTAATGAGGAAGCCAAAGAGAGATGGCTGGTACGTAGGTAATCAGCAGCAGGCTGCCCAGCAGAGGAACCAGCCAAGGAAGGATAGCCATGGTGGTGCGCTCCACACTCAGGTTGGCCACTCGGGCGAGCACAAACAACACCATGCCCATGGGTGGGTGCAATAAACCGATCATCAGGTTCAACACCATGACCAAACCGAAATGCACCGGGTCAATGCCAAGTTGGAGGCAAATCGGCACCAGTATGGGTACAAGTATCGTGATGGCTGCTGTGGGCTCTAAAAAGCAACCGACAAACAGCATGAGCAAATTGGCCAGCAACAAAAACTGCCAAGGCTGGTCGGTGACACCCAATACCCATTGACCGATGGCGGCAGTCACACCGGTGGCGGTCAGCATCCAACCGAAGATACTGGCGGCTGCCACGATGAACAACACGGTGGCCGTGGTCTCGACAGTTTCTAAGCAAATTTTGACGAAGAGTTTGAAGTTCAAAGTACGGTACCAGCCAAAACCCAATACCAACGCCCAGACACAGGCGGCAATGGCGCCCTCGGTAGGTGTGAACACACCGGTGGTCATGCCGCCGATCAAAAGCACAGGCGTCATGATGGGCAATACAGCTTGGAAGCTGAACAATTTGTCGGCCGCAAACAAAACCACCAAACCAATCAGCACGGTCAACTGCGGTGGTGTGTTCAGTTCAGTGACCAGCAACCAAATGGACAGCGGCCAACCGATCACCACCAAGGTTTCTGTCAAGGCCTTGATGAGTTTGAGCCAGTTGAATTTGACATCGCCACCCCAGCCGTTTTTATGCGCGAAATAAGCCACGGTGAGCATCATCAATAAAGCCATGATGCCGCCGGGCAAGATACCGGCCAGAAACAAGGAACCTACTGACACATTGGCCATCATGCCGTAAATAACAAACGGCAAGCTGGGTGGAATGATGGGACCGAGCGTGGCAGAAGCGGCGGTCACGCCAACAGCGAACTCGGGGTCATAGCCATGGTCCACCATGGCTTTGATTTCAATCGTGCCTAAGCCCGCTGCGTCTGCCACGGCTGTGCCGCTCATGCCGGCAAACACCACCGAGCCAACCACGTTCACATGCCCCAAACCACCTTTGAGCCAACCCACCAAAGACAGCGCGTAACTGTAAATACGGTGGGTGATACCTGAGGTGTTCATCAGGTTGCCAGCCAGAATAAAAAACGGCACGGCCAGCAAAGGAAAACTGTCAATGCCTGAGACCATGCGGTGAACCACCACAAACGGTGGAGAGCTCGGGTTGAGCCACAAATAAAGCAAAGAAGCTGCAGCCATGGCCATGGCTACAGGCAAACCTCCGCTTAGGAGAAAAAGAAAAATAATTTTCAGCATGGGTCTCTCAATTGTTTTCTGGGCGTTCCAACACGCTGAAGCCTTGCTGCCAATGTTTGCGCATGACCCAGATGCTGCGCCAAGTCATCAAAATAAAAGCCAGCAAAACCACGCCGTAAACAATATTCATAGGCAGGTTGACGATGGTCATCTGGTAGCTGCCCATTTTTTGCATCAACTCCCAGGTCAGCCAACTCGCACAGCCTAGGAATGCAATGCGGCAAACATCTACCAAAACTGACAGCGAACGAGACATGGCCGGGGGCATGAAGCGGAAAAAGAAATCCACTTGAATATGGTTGTTCTTGGCGACACCGATGACAGCGCCTATAAACACCGTGGCGATCAGCAAATAGCGAGCGATCTCTTCAGTCCAAGCGGCTGAATCATTAAAGACATAACGGGTGATGAATTGGTACAAAACCGTCAAGCCCAACAACCAGAAAAATGCCAAAGCCAGCCAGGCTTCTGCAATCACGCCGGACAAATCAACCTGGGTATCAGCTTCACCGAAGGCGCTGGCAATTTGCTCGGCATCTTTGCTCATTTGACCGCCTGAATACGGTCGTAATCCGCTTTGGTCAAATTCAGGCTTTCAACCGGTTTGTTTTTCAACACTGCGTCTTGAAAACTCTTGCGGTTGACTTCCACCACACTCAGACCTCTTTTCTTAAAGACATCAATCAGTTCAGATTCACGCTTTTTGACTTTCGCAGAAGCTCGCGCAGCAGCCTCTTGCATCACTTCAGTGAACATTTTTTGTTCTGCCGCATTTAAAGTGTTCCAGACATGAGGTGCCACCATGGTGATTAAGCCGTCCACGATGTGGCCAGTCAGCATGATGGACTTTTGCACTTCAAAAAACTTTTTGGCTTCGATGGTGGTCAGTGGATTTTCTTGGGCATCGACAGTGCCGTTTTGTAATGCCAGATAAACCTCGGCAAACGCGATGGGTGTGGGGTTGGCGCCGCAAGCCTGCCAAGTGGCGGTGTAGGCGGGCGCATCTGGCACACGGATTTTCAAACCTTTGATATCCGCGCATTGGTTGAATGTTTTTTGCGCAGTTGTGTGTCTAGCGCCATAGTAGGTGTAGGACGTGACTTGAATGCCGGTCTTGCTGCGAAACTCGTTGACCATTTCTTGAAACAAGGGGCTTTTGGAATAAGCCAGTAGATGGTCACCGTCTCTGAAAATAAAGGGATAGTAAGCAATACCAAAACGCGGGTAACTGCGCGCGGCAAATGACGGGCCGCTGATGATGATGTCAACCGATCCGAGCATCAGGCCTTGGTTCAAATCGGTTTCCTTGCCCAAACTTGAAGCGGGGAATACCTGGATATCAAATTTCCCTTTGGATCTTTTTTTGATTTCCTCTGCGGCCCAGACTGATTCGGTATGGTACGGCTCGGAAGATTCATACACATGGGCCCACTTCAATTTTTGCTGAGCCCACAGGGTGGAGGGCAAAACACACAGCAAAAAACTGATCGCAAGCCATTGGCGACGGTTGAATAAGTGGGTGCACATGGGTTGACTTTCAAAAAGACGCGTGGCTTAACCATACAACCCTGTCAAGCCGGGTGTCCTACCGATAAACCCTAGCTAATGGACCACGCCTATCAAAATGCGTAATAAGAAAGAGTTTGAGCATGCTGAGTTGCGGGTAACTTTGAATAGCAGATGCCGCGCAGGCTGCGTATGATGGATCAACACTTTATAGGAGACTCGCATGAAACGGTTTATGTTCCATCTGGTACCGGTGCTGCTCGCGGCTTTGCTTGGCGGCACCCATGCATTGGCAGCAACTTGCGACAACGTCACAGCTGATGAAGCTTTGAAAGCAGAAGATGCCCGCTATGCCGCTCAAATGAGCAATGATTTTGCAGCCATGGAAAAAATGTTTTCTCCTGATCTGGTGTACACACACACCAGCGCAGTGGTCGACAACAAGCAAAGCTACATCGAATCCATGCGCTCGGGCAAAGTGGTTTACAAAGTGATGCGTCGATCGGATGTGCAGGTGCGCACCTTCGGTTGCATCGCTATTTTGACCGGCAACGGCAACTTCGATGTGACTGTTGGCGACAAAGACGTGAATGTCTTACTGCGCTTTCACAGCATCTGGCAGAAAAAAGACGGAACCATGCAATACGTCTCTTGGCAATCCACCCGGATTCCTTGACATTCAATGCCACTCACACAAAGACCTCATTGGTCAGGCGCAATCCCGGCTGCACAAGAGTTGTTGCGACAGCAACAAGAAGGCGAAGTTTTCACAGGTTTGGTTGAACCTTTGGCGCCTGCCGATGTGATGCAAGCCTATGCAGCACAAGACTGTTTGATAGATATCCAATCGCAGTTGCGTCACACCTCGGTCAGCGGCTACAAAATCGCCATCACTACGCCGGTGATGCGCGAGTTTGTGGGGTTTGACGACGCTATCTCCGGTTGTGTCTTAGCTGACATGGTGTTTCAAAGCGGGCACAGTGTGGCGGCTGGCAAACGTCAACACCTGATCATCGAATTTGAATTGGCTTTGCAATTTGGGAGGGATGTGCCTGAACGCAAAGCCCCGTGGACCGCAGACAGCATTCTGGATTTCATTGCATGCGCTTATCCGTGCCTTGAAATTGCAGATGACAGACATGCCGTGTATGCCGAATTGAAGCGAAACTTTTTCAGTCTGGTGGCTGAAAATGCGTGGAACCATGGTGCGGTGCTGGGCGTACGTATTGAAAAAAACCAGTTCCCCGATTTATGGCAAAGCACCGGAACCGCTTATGTAGACGGACAAGCCATAGGCAGTGGTCACAGCCGCGATGTCATGGGGCATCCCTTGGAAGCCATGGCGTGGATTGCCAACCATTTTCAGCAACGTGGACGCCGGTTCAAAGCCGGCCAGTGGGTGACCACCGGCAGTTGGCTGGCCTCTTTTTTTCCTCTGCCCGGGCAGCATTTGCGCTTTGATTTAGCCGGATGTGCCGATGTGCAGGTTCAGATTACTTGATTTTTTAAAGGAGTATGTTCATGAGTAAACCCGTGATTGGATTTATCGGTGTCGGCCTGATGGGCGCGGGCATGGCCAAAAATATTGTCACCAAAGGTTATCCGCTGGTCATCATGGGCCATAAAAACCGTGAGCCCGTGGAACGCCTCAAGGGTTTGGGTGCCACTGAAGCCAAGAGCGCTCGCGAACTCGCCAGCCAATGCGATATCGTGCATTTGTGCGTTACCGGTTCTCCCCAGGTCGAGGCGCTGATGAACGGTCCTGAAGGTTTGCTGGCAGGTGGCAAAAAAGGTTTGATCATCATCGATTGCTCTACCTCTAATCCTGTTTCCACCAAGCAAATGGCTGCGCTGGCCGACAGCCACGGCATGCATTTCATTGACGCACCCTTAGGTCGTACACCCGTTGAAGCGGAAGCCGGAACTCTGGACTCTATGGTGGGTGCATCGGACGAGATCTTTGCCAAAGTCAAGCCTGTCCTCGAATGCTGGTCCGGCAACATCGTGCATTTGGGTCCGGTCGGACTGGGGCACACCATGAAGTTGATCAACAACTTCATTGCCATGGGTTATGCCGCCTTGTTTTCAGAAGCCTTGTCTATCGCCCGCAAAGCCGGTTTGAGCCAAGACCAATTTCATGCGGTCATTGGTTCCGGGCGGATGCGCAGTCCGTTCTACGACACGTTCATGAAATGGACGATGAATGGTGACGAGAATGCCCACAAATTCACCATCAGCAACGCGCACAAAGACATGCGCTACCTCGGCAGTCTGGCCAATGACATCGGTGCTTTGCACCCGATCCAATCCATGGTGAAAAATTCGTTCGCCGGTATGGAGGCACAAGGTTTTGCCCAAAAGTATGTGCCAATGCTGGCGGATTTTGTCGCTACCCAAAACGGACTTCCACCTTCACACAAATTTTGAATTGCTCAATCATGAACTCCTTGTTTGATTTGAGCGGCAAAGTGGCTGTCGTCACCGGCGGCAACGGCGGCATTGGTTTGGGCATGGCAACAGGCTTGGCGCAAGCGGGTGCCACCTTGGTCATTGCCGGGCGTGATGAGCACAAAAATCTGGCTGCAGTCACCCAGTTACAAACGCTGGGTGCCACTGCATTGGCTGTGCCGGTCGATGTGCAATCGGAGGCATCCATACATGCATTGGTTGAGCAGGCAGTCAAGCATTTCGGACGCATTGACATATGGGTTAACAACGCAGGCATGAATATTCGAAAGCCACCGCAAGACTATGAATTGGCCGAATGGAACAAAGTGTTGCAAACCAATCTCACCAGCGCCTTCAGTTGTTCGCAGGCGGTTTATCCGGAATTTAAAAAAAACGGTAGCGGAAAAATCATCAATATCGGCTCAATGATGTCTTTGTTTGGTGCATCGTTTGCGACCCCATATGCCGCTTCCAAAGGCGGGTTGGTGCAAATGACCCGGGCCATGGCTTGCGCTTGGGCTACCGACAATATCCAGGTCAACGCGATTCTTCCCGGTTGGATTGACACGGCCTTGACCCGTCAGGCCAGAATAGACGTCAAAGGTTTGCACGAGCGGGTGCTTGAGCGAACACCGGCCAAGCGTTGGGGCCTGCCTGATGATTTCGCTGGCATTGCAGTTTTCTTGGCCAGTTCAGCGTCTGACTTTTTGACCGGAACCGCCATACCTGTCGATGGCGGTTACTCCATTCAGGGCTGATACACCCCTGAAACAAAGAAGTTAAAACTTTGATCCTATGTGTCGATAGTTAAGATGTCCTGACCAGTCCAAGGTCAGTTACTCTTTTGTTAAATAAACATATGTTTTTTTTGCGTTTTCTCTCTGCCTGTGCATTTGTGGTGATGTTTGCGCCTGGTCAGGCTCAGACACCCACCACCGTGGAATCGCCAAACAAAGCTGGCGACTCAAACTGTAAAGCGGCTGATTTCAAGAAGCTGGCCTACGCCATCAATGATGTACAAATGCGAGAGAAAAAAGCGATTGAATGGCTTAACGCCAACGCGAAAGACTGTCCTTATCCCGAAATTGAAATGATCAAAAACAATGTGGCAGTGTGGCTGGGGACTGCAAACACTGAACGCGTGCATCAAATGGTCAAGGAGCTTCACCAGTCCAAAAAACCTGGTTCAACCCTTGAGGTCAGCAAGAACACACCTACTGCACCTGTGATTGAACCCTCGGGCAGTGTCGTGGCCACCAAAAAAATCAAGCGAATGCCCACCAAAGTGGATGAGAAAACTGCCGTCAGTAAAGAGTTTTCACTGCGGGAAAGTGAAATTGCGCAGTGTCTTCCCAATGAATTGGTGACTTGGAAAGATGGACCGAATGACACCAAAATGATCAGCCCGATCATGGCCTATGTGTATGACCATCAAGGGGCTCCTGCATCTGTCAGTGAAGAATCTGTGTTGTTGGTTTTACAAAATTCCACGCAAGCCTGGGACCAATGCGGGGGGCAAAACAAGGTTTATTTGAAGCGTGATTTCAACGACACCATGGCGGGTTTGAAAATTGCTGTCCAGTGGAACGATGATGACAAACTGGGCACGATTGGGCTTGCCAACATCACCAAAAAAACTTTGACGCTCAGTCCCGAGTCGTTTCAAGGTCTGAAGAAAAGCAATCCCAATCGCAATTTAATGGAAACGTTGCAAATGGTGGTATCGCATGAAGTGGGGCATTTCCAAGGACTGTTGGCGCATTCCAAGCGATGTGTGGATGTGCTGTCTTATTACACCAATGATGCCGGCGAGAAATGCACCATCCGTGACAACGGCGTCATGCCCAAAAATTTTGAATACCGATCGTTGCTGCCGACGGCTTGCGATATACAAAGATGTGTGGCGGCTAACAGCAAATAATCACTGGCATGAGAGTGCTTGCCAAAGCATTCCAAACACGCACAGCAAACACACTTTGCACGCCTCCATAGAGTAGATAATGATTATGTTTATTTAACTTTCATTCAACAACATGAAAACTCTTCAATTGCCTTTTGTCCTTCTCGCAAGCCTTATTCTCAGTGGCTCAGTCTGGGCGGATACCAAAACTGAAACATTGCCTTCCGGCATCAAAATCGAGCATCTGAAGGAAGGGGCAGGCGCCAGCCCTGCGGCTTCCGATACGGTGGTCGCCCACTACCGGGGCACCTTGCCGGATGGCAAAGAATTTGACAGCAGTTACAAACGCGGCGAGCCGATTGCATTTCCTTTGTCACGCGTGATTCCTTGCTGGACACAAGGCATGCAAAAAATCAAAGTAGGCGGCAAGGCCCGTTTGACTTGTCCCTCCGATACCGCTTATGGTGCTGACGGCATTCGCGGCGTGATTCCGCCCAATGCAGTGCTGTTGTTTGAAGTTGAATTGGTCAGTATCAAAAAATAGTCAGTTGATGGTTAAGGGTTCATGAATGCATAAACCCGCGCAACCTCGCGCTGGCTTGATCCACCAGCACTGACAACAACAACATCGCCATGATCACTGTGCATGCTTGTTGGTAATTCATCAATGACATGGCGACATATAACAATTGCCCCAAGCCGCCCGCGCCGACGAAACCCAGAATGGCCGCCATTCTTATATTCATTTCCCAACGGTACAAGCTGTAGGCGACCAACTGCGGGGCAACCAAGGGGAAGGTGGCATAAGCAAAAGCAAGGGCTCGCGATGTACCTGCATTGCGCAATGCCTGTGCAGGTTGCATCGGCGCATTTTCAATAGCCTGCGCAAACAGTCGGCCAAGCACACCGGTGGTGTGTAAGGCCAATGCCAAGGTGCCTGCAAATGGCCCCATGCCAACAGCCAGCACAGTGATCGTGGCCCACACCAGTTCAGGAACACTGCGTAGCAAGTTGAACACCGCGTTCACCAGCACCCGGGGTTTGGACAATGCGAGCAACAAGCCAACAATGACTGCGCCTAAAGTGGCAAGTATGGAGACAGCCAAGGTTTGCAACATGCCGTCTGCAATTTGAATCAACCAGGGTGTTGAAACATCTGCTGGAAAAAAACCAAGTGCAAATTGGCTTAGAGAGTGCACAGCTTCCAAGCTCACCAGTGACACAAAGTCTATGTGTAGCATTTGGTAACTGAAATACACAATCAGCATAAAGACAACCAACCCTGACAATTGATTTTTTAACCGTATCAATGGTTCGGGTGTCAAGGCTGAATTCATGGCGTGACGTGCCCATGCTGACAATCGATCTGCAAATAAAACCAGACCCAAAAACACAATCAGTATCGAGCAAGCTTCGCCACCATTGAGCATTTTCATTGCCTGGTCCATCAATTGGCCCAAGCCACCGGCTCCCACAAACCCCATGACCACAGATGCACGCAAAGCACATTCCCATCGGTAGATGGTGTAAGAGGTCAGTTCTTTGCTGGCCGTTGGCAGCAAGCCAAACAACATGGCGAACGCCCGACTTGAACCAGCGGTGAGCAGTGCGTTTGCAGGCGCTTGATCGACGGACTCCAGTATTTCGGCATACACCTTGCCCAACATGGCTCCGTAAGTCAGACCCAGAGCCAGTACGCCTGCAGAAGGTCCAAGACCTAGGATGCGGACAAATGCCAATGCCCACACCAATTCGGGAATAGCGCGCAGCACGGTGAGTAAACCACGGGGCAGTAGTTGCAATCCATGATGAACCCGGCAAACACGGCTGACACGGTATGCCAATGGCATAGCAATCAGCAAAGCCAGCACCATGCCAACCGTTGCGATTGCTATCGTTTCGATTGTGGCTTTGAATAATTCAAGTAAAAATTCAGTGCCAGTCGCAGGAGGTAGAAACCCAGCTAAAAAATATCCAATCACTTTCAGATTGGCAGGATCAAACAAGCTGTATAGACTGAACTGTGTTGTCCATAATAATGGCCATAGCAGCAAAATGAATGTCAAAAAAAGGGATACGCGACTGACAAAAAGGGGATCGCGTGGACTGTTTTGATGTGCCATACACGTCACATCGATGGTGAAACCATGTTGTCTTTGCTGTCCTCGCCGTACTTATTTTTCGTGGTATTTAAGGGGGACTCATTGGCATACAAATCCTCCAACATGAGGGAAGTGACTTTGTGCGCAGGCAGATCAAAGACAATTTTTCCGTCTCGTATGCCGACGATGCGCTCAAAACATTTGAGTGCTAAATCAACCGCATGAAGACTGGCAACCAATGTGGCACCCCGTGAACCTGCTTCTTTTTTCAATACTTCGACCATGGCTAAAGCCAAACCAGGATCTAAAGCGGACACAGGTTCATCTGCCAGTATCAGTTCCGACTGTTGGTACAAAGCCCTTGCGATGCCCACTCGCTGAAGTTGACCGCCAGACAGTTGATCGCATAAATCAAATAATTTGTCACTTAATTGAACGCGTGAGAGCACTTCTGAAACGCCAAGGATATCCATAGGATAGAACAAAGACGCCAACGATTTCCACACCGGCCAATGACCCAGTCGGCCTGCCGTCACGGCTGTGATGACACGTTGACGAGGTGGCATTGGCGGGTGTTGGTAAATAAAAGCAATGCGTTTTCGCAATTGGCACAGTGCACTATTGTCAACATCAACCATGTGCTGTCCAAGCACAGTCAGTGAGCCGGTTGTTGGTTGTAGTCTTGTACCGATCAAAGACAACAAGGTAGTTTTCCCTGCACCTGAAGGACCAATCAAGGCGATGTGCTCGCCTGGTTGCACTTGCAGACTGAGTTCACTGATGGCTTTAAAGCCATTGGGATGCTCATAGCTTATCTGCTCAAAATGAACAGACATGTTATTTCAACAAACCCGCCGATATGGCTGCCTTTTCTATACCGTCATAGTTTTCTTTGCGGGTAGGAATGAAGCGAGATGCTCTTTGCAGCGTCAAAATTTCTTTGTGCTCAGGATTGTTCGGATCCAATTTTAAAAATGCTTCAGTCAATTGCTTGATCAATTTGGGATCGAGGTCGCCACGTACCGTCCAGTTGTAATCAAAAAACGGCGGTGTGGTCGCAAAAACGCGCACCTTGTCGGTATCTATTTTTTTCTGCTCTACCAATTTGTCCCAAACAGAGGCATTCAAAACCCCGGCATCGGCTTTGCCTGCCGAAACAAAAGCGGCGGTTGCGTCGTGCGCGCCTGAGAATGCGATATTTTTGAAATCCTTGTCGATATTCAAACCCGCTTGCTGCATGAAAAAGCGCGGCATCAAACTGCCTGAGGTGGAGGAGGGCGATCCAAAAGCAAATGTTTTTCCTTTGAGATCGCTCAAGCTTTTGATGGAGGGATCAGCGGTGATGAATTTGGATGTGAATCGTGCATCCTCTTCACGCTGCGCGATGGGGACGGCGCTACCGTTGGTGCGTATGCGTGCTTGTACGAAAGTGAATCCACCTAACCAAGCCAAATCAATTTTTCCGGCTGCCAGCGCTTCAACCACGGCTGCGTAATCGGTGACGGGTGTGAAAACCACTTTCAAGCCGGTTTGTGCAGAAAGATAGTTACCTAAGGGCGCGAATTTGCGTTGTAGCTCTGTAGGCGCTTCATCTGGAATGGCTGATACACGAAGTACACCATCACTGGCAGATGAGGCGATGGGAAACAGTGAAGATGCGGGCACAGACAATGCCCAAAGCAGAGCCAGGCGGCGACTGTTGGAAGTTTTCATGATGATGTCCGATTTTGGAAAAGCCACCATCGCGCGGAGTCGCGTTGGTTTAATGAGCGCGTTAGCGCAGAAACACATGGTTCGGTGCACAGGACCGAGCAAACATTTTAACGACGCTAATTTTTAATCAGTACTTACCCTCATCTGGATCGATTGACGAGGCGTAACAGCATGTGTTCACGCTTGTGTGTGCTAAGGTCAAAGATTGATGAATACCCAGTAAGGT
>CANHLD010000031.1 GCA_947461325.1 Comamonadaceae bacterium | reverse complement strand
TCCAGGGTGCGCCAGTGGTGTTTTCTGGTCAGCACATGCTGAACCTAGCGATAGGCGTGGCTACTTTGGGCCTGGGCGTGTTCTTCATGTTCACTGGCAACTGGGACGCTTTCCTCATCATGCTGGCGCTCTCGTTTGTGCTGGGCGTGCTCATCATCATCCCGATTGGTGGTGCCGACATGCCGGTGGTGGTGTCCATGCTCAACAGCTATTCGGGCTGGGCGGCAGCCGGTATCGGTTTTTCGCTGAACAACAGCATGCTGATCATTGCCGGTTCGCTGGTCGGATCGTCCGGCGCCATCCTCTCGTACATCATGTGCAAGGCGATGAACCGTTCGTTCTTCAACGTGATTTTGGGCGGCTTCGGCGGCGAGGCAGGCACGGCTGCTGCCGGTAGTACCGAGCAGCGTCCGGTGAAGAGCGGCAGCGCGGATGACGCGGCCTTCATTTTGGGCAACGCCGAAACCGTGGTCATCGTGCCCGGTTACGGTTTGGCTGTCGCCCGTGCGCAGCACGCGGTGAAAGAGTTGGCCGAAAAACTGACGCACAAAGGCATCACGGTGAAATACGCCATCCACCCGGTGGCCGGCCGCATGCCCGGCCACATGAATGTGTTACTGGCCGAGGCAGAGGTGCCTTATGACCAGGTATTCGAGATGGAAGACATCAACGGCGAATTTGGTCAAGTCGATGTGGCCATCATTTTGGGCGCCAATGACGTGGTCAATCCGGCGGCGATGATCAAAGGCAGCCCGATTTACGGCATGCCGATTTTGGAAGCCTACAAAGCCAAAACAGTCATCGTCAACAAACGCTCCATGGCTGCGGGCTATGCTGGACTGGACAACGAGTTGTTCTACATGGACAAAACCATGATGGTGTTTGGTGACGCCAAAAAAGTGGTCGAGGATATGGTCAAGGCTGTTGAGTAACCCTCTTGAGTTGATGAGGATGCGCCCATGAAGCCGATTGCTATTGTGGGCGCGATGCAGCAGGAATTGGCCGGCCTCAAGCAGGCTTTGCAAAATCCGCACACCGTCAAATTGGGTTCGCGCCAAGTCACCTCTGGCACTTGGCACGGACAACCTGTGGTGCTGGCACTCTCGCACATCGGCAAAGTGGCGGCAGCCACAACAGCGACGGCATTGATAGAGCGGTTTGATGTGACAGCGCTGGTGTTCACGGGCGTTGCCGGTGGTTTGGGTCCAGGCGTGAATGTGGGCGACATGGTGGTGGCCACAGAATTTTTACAACACGACATGGACGCCTCACCTTTGTTTCCTATCTATGAAGTGCCTATGTACGGGCGCGCCCATTTCCCCACCGATGTACGCTTGACCCAAAGTTTGCAAGCGGCGGCGCAAGATATTTTGAAAAACCCCGCCCAGTGGATAGACATGGAGGTGATGCGCGAATTGCATGTGTATGCGCCCAAAGTCCATGCGGGCATGGTGGTGAGCGGCGACCGATTTGTCTCCACCACCGTCGAAAGTCAAGACCTGCAACAGCGCCAACCCAGAGCATTGGCCGTAGAGATGGAGGGCGCCGCTGTAGCACAGGTCTGTCTGGATTACGGTGTGCCTTTTGCTGCAGTGCGTACCATTTCAGACCGAGCCGATGACTCGGCCACCATCGATTTTTCGCGTTTCATTCATGAAGTGGCCAGCCGCTACACACTGGCATTGCTGGGGACTTGGTTATCCAAGCGCTGAAGGCTTACTTTAACCAACCGCGGCGGCGGAAATACCACATGGGCACCACAGCGCTGGCCATCATTAACAGCACCGCTAAACCGTAGCCGTATTCCCATTGCAACTCGGGCATGAACTGGAAGTTCATGCCGTACACGCTGGCAATCAAGGTGGGCGGCAGCAATGCGACACTGGCCACCGAGAAGATCTTGATGATCTTGTTTTGGTTGATATTAATGAAACCGACAGTCGCATCCATCAAGAAGTTGATCTTGTCAAACAAAAATGCGGTGTGGCTGTCGAGTGAATCGATGTCTCTCAAAATCTGACGAGCATCGTCGAACTGCTCGGCATTGAGCATGCGCAGTCGCATGGTGAAACTGAGTGCGCGGCGGGTATCCATCATGTTGCGGCGGATGCGACCGTTCAAGTCTTCTTGTCTGGCAATTTCAGCCAGCACTTCCCCGGCGAGCTCGTCAGTGACTTCACCGGACAACACCATCTTGCTGACCTTTTCCAACTCATCGTAAATGCCCTCCAGCGTGTCGGCCGAATATTCCGCATCGACGGAGAACAACTCGAGCAGCACATCCTTGGCATCTTCGATCAGTCCCGGTGCACGCCGCGCTCGCAGTCGCAGCAAACGAAACACAGGCAAGTCTTCTTCGTGCACGGAAAACAACACACCGTGGCTTTTCAATGCAGCATTGTGTTGATTCAATATGAAAGCGACGCGCACCGCTCGCGGCTCTTCGATATCGGCGATCAAAAAGTCTGAGCGGATGTGAAGCTCGCCGTTGTCCTCTTCATAAAAACGCGCGGATTCCTCGATGTCTTCATCCATCGCGTCGTCGGGCACTTGCACATCAAAGTGCTGGCTGATCCAGCGTTTTTCTTCAGGCGTCGGAGACTCTAAATCCACCCAAATGGGTTGAAAGCGTGTGAGCTCTTCGAGAGACGAAATCTCTTCTTGAAACAGGCGGCCATTGGCCAGCGAAAAAATATTGAGCATGGCAATTCTCAGTGCGTGATTGGGCGGATGAAAAGGTGAGGTACGCTTTCGATTCCGTCCGGCCTGTTGCCAGTGAACCGAAAGCTACCGACTAGGGTAGGTTTCCAAGGAGGTTGCTCCGATGCATGTGATTCGGTAATTATGGCATCGACATATGACAAATATGACTGGCTGTTAAAGTCTGTGGTTTATCTGGTGAACTTGAATGCACACTGAACTGACGCCCAGACGCGAGCTGGCACTGTTGTTGACTTTGGCCGGTATTCAATTCACCCACGTGGTCGATTTCATGATCATGATGCCCTTGGGCCCGCAACTGACAGAACTGTTCAGCATCACTGATACGCAATTCGGTTTGCTGGTGTCTGCCTACACTTTTGCCGCAGGTATTTCAGGTTTATTGGCTGCTTCTTTTGTCGACCGTTTTGAGCGCAAGCGGCTGGTGTTGGTGCTGTACTTTTTATTTGCACTGACCACGCTGGCTTGTGCATTGGCACCCACCTACGGTATGTTGATGCTGGCACGCGTGGCGGCGGGTACTTTCGGTGGCATTTTGTCTGCCATGACGCAAACCGTGATTGGGGATGTGATTCCGTTTGCGCGCCGGGGCCGGGCAACCGGCTTGGTCATGACCTCGTTTTCATTGGCGACCGTGATCGGTGTGCCCAGCGGTTTGTTTTTGGCTAACCATGCCGGTTGGCACAGCAGCTTTATCGCAATTGCAATTGCTTGCGTGGTGGTCGGTTTGTTGGCTGTATTCAGTCTGCCACGGCTGGATAAACATGTGGCGCTGGCTCGTGGACAAGATGTCCTGTTTGCCATACGGGGCGTGTGGGCAGACCAGAACCACCGGCGTGCCTTGGCCATGTCTTCGGCCATGATGTTCGCGGCATTCACCGTGATACCGTACATCACCATCTACATGCAAAGCAACAAGGTGCTGCTGCCCAACGAAATTCCGTTCATCTATTTAAGCGGCGGCATCGTGACGCTGTTGACCGCGCGCTGGATCGGTGTGCTGACAGACCGGGTGGGCAAGCGCAAGATGTTTCAACGTATGTTGCTGTTGTCCATGGTGCCCATGACCATCACCACGCTGATGCAACCCTCGCCGCTGCCGCTGGTGCTGTTTGTATCGGCAAGTTTGTTTTTCTTTATGAATGCCCGCATGATCCCCGGCATGGCCTTGCTGACCTCGGCGGCACAACCGCAATTTCGAGGCGCATTCATGTCATTGAACGGCGCGGTGCAGTCCATGTCCATCGGCATGGCGACCTGGATCGGGGGGCTGTTGATTCAGCGCAATGCGCAGGGCGAGGTTACCCATTACTGGCTGTGTGCATTGGCAGGGGTGGCGGCCTCTTTGTTAGCCTTTATGCTGGCTCAGCGGGTCAAGATGCACACCTCCGAACCAGGCCATGTGCCAGGCTGATCGAAGGCAGGCGCTCACATCTCCCTAATTCCGACCTCGGATTGACCAAGGGGTTTGCTTTTTTTTCCAACCCGGTGCATAGTGGAGTTGACCTGTCACCGTTCAGGCATGTTGCCCGGGCGATTGAGCACAGGTTTTCGTCTGGAGGGTTGCTATGAATTTAACGATCAGCGGTCATCACCTTGAAGTCACGCCTGCTTTGCGTGGCTATGTCACCCAGAAACTTGACCGCATCATGCGGCACTTTGACCAAGTGGTCGATGTGCGCGTCCTGTTATCGGTAGAAAAGAAAAAAGAAAAAGAAGGGCGTCAGCGGGCCGAATGCAATATCCATGTCAAGGGCAACGATTTGTTTGCTGAAAGCGCGAGTCAAGACTTGTACGCCGCTGTGGACGACCTGGTCGATAAACTCGACCGTCAAGTGGTGCGGCACAAAGACCGCATCCAAGACCACCAACATCCCAGTACCAAACGGGATTTGTTGAACTGAGTCCTAGCCACAGCCCGCAAAAACCGCCTGCCACACAGGCGGTTTTTTCATTTCACCCTCATTTTTTAAAATAAAAGTAATAAATATTTACCCTAGCTTGACATTGAATCTAGGTGCATAATCAGCCCCCAATCATGAACAGACTTGCTGCCATTTTGCCCCCTGCCCAAGCGCTTGTGCAGGTGGATGTCACCAGTAAAAAACGTGCTTTTGAAGAAGCCGGTTTGCTGTTTGAAAACCTGCACGGTCTTAACCGTGCCATGGTCGCCGACAGCTTGTTCGCGCGCGAGCGGCTGGGCTCCACCGGTTTGGGGTACGGTGTGGCTATTCCTCACGGACGTATTAAGGGCATGAAAACACCGCTTGCTGCTGTGTTTTTGCTGGCAGACCCGATCGGTTTTGATGCGCCAGATGAAAAGCCCGTGTCGCTGATGATTTTCCTGCTGGTACCAGAGGCGTCTACCCAAAAGCACCTCGAAATCTTGTCTGAAATTGCCGAGATGCTCAGCGACAGTGGTTTGCGTGACCAGTTAAAGCAAAGCAGCGATGCGGGTGAACTTCACCAACTGATCACAAATTGGCGATCTGTGCAAACCGTTTAAATTGCATTCACTTTGAAACCCACCGCCGTCAGCGCAGACGTACTGTTTGAAGACTTTCGCCAGAAGTTGGATTGGCAATGGGTGGCCAGCAAAGACGCCACCGAGCGGCATTTTGATGAAGTCGCGGTGCGCATGGCGCGCTCGGGCGCCGATCTGGTGGGTTACCTCAATTACATACACCCCTACCGCTTGCAGGTACTCGGCGAGCGGGAAATGAATTACCTCAGGCATGAAGACCCGCAGGTGTGTGAACGGCGTGTGTCGCGCATCCTGACCTTGGTGCCGCCGGTGCTGGTCGTTGCTGACGGACAGACACCCACAGCAGCCATGCTCACTTTGTGCGAGGAAGCGCAAATTCCCATGTTTGTGACGACCGAGTCCGCCGCCTTTGTCATAGATCTGCTGCGCGCCTATTTATCAAAGCATTTTGCCGATCGCACCACATTGCACGGTGTGTTCATGGACATTCTCGGTATGGGCGTGATGATCACCGGCGAATCGGGCTTGGGCAAAAGCGAGCTTGGTCTGGAACTGATCTCGCGCGGTCACGGCTTGGTAGCGGATGATGCGGTGGATTTGTTCCGCATCAATCAAACGACATTAGAGGGCCGCTGCCCGGCTCTGCTGCAAAACCTGCTTGAGGTTCGCGGTATCGGTTTGCTCGACATTCAAGCTATTTTTGGCGAGACAGCGGTGCGCCGAAAAATGCGTTTGAAGCTGATCGTGCATCTGGTGCGCAAAGAAACCTTGGAGCGGGATTACGACCGTCTGCCGCACGAACCGCTGACCGCAGATGTGCTGGGTATTGCGGTTCGCAAGGTGGTGATACAGGTGGTCGCTGGGCGCAACATTGCCGTGCTGGTGGAGGCGGCTGTCAGAAACACCATCTTGCAGATGCGCGGTATTGATACCTATGAAAAGTTTGTGAGCCGACACCGCGAGGCCATGCAGTCAAACCAAATAGATTGATCAGACGTTTTTGTGCGGACAAGGGCTGCGTTTGCAATGCGCATACAGACTTAAAGCGTGGTCGGCTATTTCAAAGCCCTTGGCTTGGGCGATATCGTGCTGGCGTTTTTCAATCTCGGCATCAAAAAATTCTTCCACCCTGCCGCAGTCAAGGCACACCAGATGGTCATGGTGTTGACCTTCATTGAGTTCATACACCGCTTTGCCGCTTTCAAACTGACTGCGGGTCAGCAAACCGGCTTGCTCAAACTGCATCAGTACCCGGTAGATAGTGGCCAATCCGATATCGGCGCGCTCTTTGAGCACCAGACGGTAAACATCCTCGGCGCTCATATGCCGCTGCCCGCTTTTTTGAAACAATTCAAGAATCGTGATGCGCGGCAGCGTAGCTTTTAAACCGGTATTTTTTAAATCACCTTTGGACTGCATAGGACCTTTCACAACCAAGGGGAGAGAGCCACCACCCGTCGTTACAATGCAATGATCATAGCCTGCTTATTCCCTCATATGACTCTCTCGCAACCTCTGATGGCGCGCAGCTGCGGTCTGATTCTGCTTTTGTCTTTGTTGACAGCCTGTGCCATTGTGGATGATCCAGTGGCCCGCGCCATACGCAAAGTCACACCCTATCGAATTGAAGTGGTGCAAGGCAATTTTGTATCCAAAGAACAAGTGCAGGCTTTGCGCCCAGGCATGACCCGCAACCAGGTCAAGGACATTTTGGGTACCCCTTTAATCGCCAGTGTGTTTCATGCGGACCGTTGGGACTATGCTTTCACCATTCGCCGCAAAGGCACCCCGCCACAGCAACGCAAATTGTCCGTGTTCTTTCAAAATGAGGTTTTCATCAAAGTAGAGGCGGAAGAGTTGCCCAGTGAAGCTGAATTTGCAGAACGTATTTCTGTGCCTGAAGAAAGGCAAACAGCACCGCGCTTGCAAGCCACGCCGCAAGAGCTAGAAAAATTCCGTCAATCTTCACCACCGTCGACACCGATCGAACCGGTGGTGGAGAACAACTCTCAGCGCAAGCAGTACCCGCCGCTGGAATCTCCCGCCCGATAGAACCACCGCCATGACTACTTCCACTGACAGCACCCATCGCCGAATCGCCATTGCCGGTGCCACTGGTCGAATGGGACGCATGTTGATTGAAGCGGTCACGCTGGCTGAGGACACCAGGCTCAGTGGTGCATTGGACATACCGGGCAATCCGCAACTTGGCGCCGATGCGGCTGCTTTTCTGGGTCAACCGGCCGGTGTATTGATTACTTCCGATATGCAAGCCGGACTCCAGCATGCGCAAGTCTTGATCGATTTCACCCGGCCCGAGGGCAGCATGCAACATTTGGCGGTATGTCGTCAACTTGGCGTGCAAATGGTCATTGGCACCACTGGGTTTTCTGACGCGCAAAAAGCCGAGATCAAAGCGGCCAGTCGCGACATTGGCATTGTCATGGCGCCCAATATGAGCGTGGGTGTGAATGTCACGCTCAAGTTGCTGCAAATGGCGGCCAAAGCGCTGAGTGACGGCTATGACATTGAAATCATCGAAGCACACCACAAGCACAAAGTCGATGCGCCCTCTGGCACTGCATTGAAAATGGGCGAAGTCATCGCGGATGCGCAAGGTCGTCAATTGAAAGACTGCGCCGTCTATGAACGTTATGGACACACCGGCGAGCGCGTGCCGGGCAGCATCGGTTTTTCAACCATCCGTGGCGGCGATATTGTGGGCGACCACACGGTGATGTTTGCCACCGAAGGTGAGCGCATAGAAATCACGCACAAATCTGCCAGCCGCAGCACCTACGCCCAAGGCAGTTTGCGCGCGGTGCGTTTTCTCGCCCAACAGCGCAGCGGTTTGTTCGATATGTTTGATGTCCTCGGCTTGAACCAGTCAGGTCACAGCGCATGAACTTGACAGCCACTTTGGCGCAGTCCGATGGCGTGAGTCTCGCGGTCACTTTGTTGCTGCTTTGCATGTCTGTCGCCAGTTGGGTGGTTATTCTTTATAAAAGCTGGCTGTTGCATTCCTCAATCAAGGACTTGGCGGTGTGCAAAGCTTTGTTTTGGCAGGCTTCTGACTGGAGGCAAGCGCAAGCGAATTGGATGCAGGCTGACAGGCATTCCCTGTTTTTGCCTTTGTTGCAAGCGATCAGCCATGCGCCAAACAACGGGTTGGCGGCTTTGGCAGGACTTGAAGACCAGTTGACGCGGCATTTGCGCGAAGCATTGCAAGCCATTCGTGCGCGTTTGCAATGGGGGCAAGACATGTTGGCCACCATTGGTGCCACAGCCCCGTTCGTCGGTTTGCTGGGTACGGTGTGGGGCATTTTTCACGCGCTCTCCAACCTCGCGGTGGCCGGTCAATACACCTTAGACAAAGTCGCGCAACCCGTCGGGGAAGCCCTGGTCATGACTGCGGCAGGTTTGGCTGTGGCCATTCCTGCGGTCATGGCTTACAACCTGATGGGGCGGCGCTTGGCCCGCTTGGATGCCGAGCTAGAAGGTTTGGCCTATGACTTGCGTGCCTTGGCGCCCGGTCTGACAAACCGACAAGCTTGAGCAGTAAACATGGCTTTCGGTGAATTTGAAAAACGCAACACGCACACACCCATGGGGGACATCAACGTCACACCCTTGGTGGATGTGATGCTGGTACTGCTGGTGATTTTCATCATCGCCGCGCCTTTGATGACGGGGGCGTTGCACATGGATTTACCGCAGGCCGATGTCGCAACCTCGCCCGTGAATCCGGCGCAAATCGAAGTGGCTTTGGACAGTGCCGGGAAACTCACTGTCGATGCGCAAGCCATGCCGGTGGAACAATTGGCGGCCGCGCTCAGCTTGCGCGCCCAAGCGGCGCAAGCCAGCGAAGTGCAGTTGAAGGTCGACAAAACCGTGCCCTATGGGAAAGTGGCCGAAGTGATGGCGGAAATACAAAAATCCGAGTTGCGCAGCGTGTCGCTGGCTGTGCAGTCGGCTGCGCCTAAAATCCCACCTAACTCCCCGCCTGCGCGCAACTGAGCGCGCACGGGGTTTCTTATTGAGCCCCATGCAACAGAATTTATCTCACACCGACAGCGCCAGCAGCGGCGATTACCAGGCCTCGAGCCTAGAAAAGGCTGTGCAAGCCGCTTGGATTCAATCAGACGTCTACCGCGTCACAGAAGACAAGTCGCGCCCCAAGTATTACGCCTGCTCCATGCTGCCTTACCCCAGCGGCAAATTGCACATGGGCCATGTGCGCAACTACACCATCAACGACATGCTGACAAGGCATTTGCGCATGAAGGGCTACAACGTGCTCATGCCCATGGGTTGGGATGCATTTGGTTTGCCGGCTGAAAACGCGGCGCTTAAAAACGGCGTGCCGCCGGCCAAGTGGACCTACGAGAACATCGCCTACATGAAGCTGCAAATGCAGGCCATGGGCCTGGCCATCGACTGGTCGCGAGAAGTCGCCACCTGCGATGCGAGTTATTACAAATGGAACCAGTGGCTGTTTTTGAAAATGCTGGAAAAAGGCATTGCTTACCGCAAGACGCAAGTGGTGAACTGGGACCCAGTGGACCAGACCGTGTTGGCCAATGAGCAAGTGATTGACGGCAAAGGCTGGCGCACGGGCGCGGTGGTGGAAAAGCGAGAGATTCCTGGCTACTATTTGAAGATCACCGATTACGCCCAAGAGCTGCTTGACCATGTGCAAATCGGCAACCCCAAGGCCACGTTGAACGGCTGGCCGGACAAGGTGCGATTGATGCAGGAAAACTGGATTGGCAAATCCGAGGGTGTGCGGTTTGCGTTCACGCACGATATTCGGGATGCCAGTGGTCAGTTGATACAAGACGGCCGCATGTATGTGTTCACCACACGTGCAGACACCATCATGGGCGTGACGTTTTGCGCGGTGGCGCCCGAGCATCCGCTGGCGCTGCATGCCGCCGTTGGCAATTCCAAACTGGCGGCCTTCATTGAGGAATGCAAAGCCGGTGGTACCACCGAGGCCGAGTTGGCATTGAAGGACAAGGTGGGCATGGACACCGGTCTGAAGGTGACGCATCCGTTGACGGGCGAGCAAGTGGCGGTGTGGATCGGCAACTATGTGTTGATGAGTTATGGCGACGGCGCTGTCATGGGTGTACCGGCGCATGATGAGCGGGATTTCGCGTTTGCGTTGAAGTACAAGTTGGTGATCAAGCAGGTTGTCGGGCCGGTTGATACTGCTGCTGCGCAGACTCCCCCCGGCTCGTCTGTCGCAGGCTCCGACTCCTCGCCGAAAGCAGTCTCCGCATCTGGCGCTTCTACGTCAACAGTGACTGCGGGTGCGCCGGGCGACGATTTTGGCTTGCCGCATGAGGAGTCCGGCGTACACGCAGGCGCTGATGCCTTTGACCACCAAATGTGGAAAGAGTGGTATGCCACTAAAGACGGTGTTTGCATCAACTCCGGCGCGTTGGACGGTTTACGTTTCAAGCAATCGGTAAGCAAAGTCGCAGAGTTACTCGCAGCGAAAAACCTGGGTGAGAAAAAAATCACCTGGCGTTTGCGCGACTGGGGTGTGAGTCGCCAGCGTTACTGGGGCACACCGATTCCTATCATCCATTGCGATGAACACGGCGCCGTGCCCGTGCCTGAAAAAGACCTGCCGGTGGTGTTGCCGCAAGACTGTATTCCCGACGGCTCAGGCAACCCTCTGCACAAGCACGAGGGATTTCACAAAGGCGTGGTCTGTCCGACCTGCGGCAAACCGGCGCGGCGCGAAACCGACACCATGGACACGTTTGTCGATTCGAGTTGGTACTACATGCGCTATTGCGACCCGACCAATACCGACAAGATGGTGGCAGACGGCACCGACTATTGGATGCGCCAAGAAGGCGTGACTGTTGGTGGCAGCGGCATGGACCAGTACATAGGCGGCATTGAACACGCGATTTTGCATTTGTTGTACGCGAGGTTTTGGACCAAGGTGATGCGGGATTTAGGTTTGGTGAAAGTGGATGAACCGTTCACCAAACTGCTGACCCAAGGCATGGTGCTCAACCACATTTACTCGCGCAAAGGTGAAAAGGGCGGCATCGAGTATTTTTGGCCGCACGAGGTGCAAGACCAGCATGACGCGAGCGGCAAAGTCATGGGCGCGGTGCTGAAAGAAGCCAAAGGCCATCTACCTGCTGGCACACCCATCGTCTATGAAGGCGTGGGCACCATGAGCAAAAGCAAAAACAACGGTGTCGATCCGCAAGACCTGATCGAGCGCTATGGCGCTGATACGGCGCGTCTGTACACCATGTTCACCGCGCCACCCGAAGCCACACTCGAGTGGAACGATTCAGCGGTGGAAGGCAGTTACCGGTTTTTACGGCGGGTTTGGAATTTTGCGCACAAGCACCGCGCTGTCATTGCCACAGGCATGACGGTAGACCGCAGCCAGGCGGTTGAGTTCGGCAAGGCTGCTAAAGCGTTGCGGCTTGATATTCATACCGTGCTCAAGCAGGCGAATTACGACTACGAGCGCATGCAATACAACACCGTGGTGTCGGCCGTCATGAAAATGCTCAACACCTTGGAAGACGCTTCATTGAGCGACAGTTCAGAAGATGGCGCGGCATTGGCGGAATGTGTATCCATTTTGTTGCGCGTGCTCTACCCGGTGTGCCCGCACATTGCTTTTCATCTGTGGCAAGACTTGGGCTTCGAAAACACCCTTGGCAGCTTGCTTGATGTTGATTGGCCTAAAGTGAATGAAGCCGCACTGGTGCGCGAAGAGATCGAATTGATGCTGCAAGTCAACGGCAAATTGCGCGGCTCCTTGGTGGTCAGCGCGGGCGCCGACAAAGCGGCCATCGAGCAGGCGGCGCTGGCCAGCGAAGCATTCCAAAAACAAGCACAAGGGGCGGCAGTGAAAAAAATCATTGTGGTGCCCGGTCGACTTGTCAACCTGGTGATTTGATGTCCTCTACACACAATCCTGATCATCCATCGCGTCGCCACTGGTTAGGCCAATGCTTGCGCGCTGGGACGGCGGTCACTGGTGCTGGATTCATGACAGCCTGCGGTTTTCAGCTGAGAAAAGCGTCGGACTTGCCGTTCAAAAGCATGTACACCAATATCGCTGAGGCTTCGGTGTTTGGTCAATTGCTCAAGCGCAATCTCAAAGCCTTGGGCAATATAGAAATCATCACAGATGTGCGCGAGATTGAACGCGCAGATGTGATTCTCGATATCTTGGAAGAGGCGCAGGAAAAAGTGATTCTCTCCCGCTCATCTACGGGTACCGTGAGAGAGTTCACCTTGCGTCTGCGTGTGCGCTTCAAACTTCGCACCCGCGATGGGTTTGATTTGATCCCCTCTGCGGAACTCGTCCAAGAGCGGGAAATCAGTTTTAATGAAACCGCCGCCTTGTCCAAAGAGTCAGAGGAGCAATTGCTCTACCGCGACATGCGATCTGATCTGGTTCAGCAAATGATTCGCAGACTCTCCGTCGCCCGCTTGCCCTGAGCCCTGACCATGCAAATCGCCGCCGCCCGTTTGCCGGAACAGCTCCAAAAAGGTGTGCGCAGCCTCTACACCTTGCATGGTGACGAGCCTTTGTTGCAACAAGAGATGGCGGACCTCATCCGACAATCCGCGCGCGAGCAAGGTTACACAGAGCGTCAAGTCTTCACTGTCGCAGGCGCGCATTTTGATTGGGGTGAAGTGCAAGCCGCTGCAGCTTCCATGAGTCTGTTCGCTGACAAACTTATATTAGATCTGCGCATACCGACCGGCAAACCAGGCAAAGAAGGCAGCATCGCTTTGCAGCAATTGGCCGAGAGCGTGGTTGGCAATGATGCGGTCTTGTTGCTGGTGTCCTTGCCCGGATTGGACAAAACCAGCAAAAGCAGCGGCTGGTTCACGGCCTTGGAAGCCAGTGGCGCAACAGTTCAACTCGAACCCGTCAGCCGCGCCGATTTACCGGCTTGGATTGCGCAACGTCTGGGGCAACAACAGCAACGGGTGCTCGAAGGCGAGGAAGGCCAACGCAGCCTGCAGTTTTTTGCAGACCGGGTGGAAGGCAATTTGCTGGCCGCACACCAAGAAATTCAAAAACTGGGTTTGCTTTATGCGCCGGGCGAATTGAGTTTTGAGCAGATAGAGCGCGCCGTGTTGAATGTGGCCAGGTATGACGTGTTCAAGTTAGGCGAAGCGGTGTTGGCCGGACAACACTTACGGGTACAGCGCATGATGGATGGCTTGCAAGCCGAAGGCGTGTCAGAAGTGTTGGTCAATTACACCTTGTCAGAGGATATCCGCAGCTTAAAGCGGGTCAAGGACGCGGTCGCAGGCGGGCGTGCGCTGCCTCAGGTGTTGCGCGAGCAAAGGGTATGGGGACGCAAAGAGCGCTTGTATGAACGCATATTGCCGAACCTGACACCAGCCGCGCTCGACCGTTTATTGCAAAGTGCGCATCATGTGGACGGCATCGTCAAAGGGATGAAATTGCCCACTTGGCCGACCGACAATTGGCAGGCCGTGTTGCGTTTGGCGCTGATGATGAGCAAGGCTTGCAGCCCGCGCTGAACAGCAGTTGCAGGCGATGTCAGTTCACATCAGCGGCTATTTCTGACACAGGCGTCTTCTCTGCCAAAATCGGCACATGAACGCACACACCATTCCTGAATTGATGCTGGCCTTGGGGCAACAGGCCAAAACCGCCAGTGCCGTCATGGCCAAAGCAAGCGCCGCCCACAAAAGTGCTGCCTTGCGAGAGCTTGCCCGCTTGTTGCGCAGCGACACGGAGGCACTGGTCATCGCCAACCAGACCGATTTGCAAAAGGCCAAGGCCAGCGGTCTGGACGGCCCCATGCTGGATCGCCTCAAACTCACACCGGCTATTTTGGAAACCTGCGCCGTCGGCTGCGAGCAACTGGCAGTGATGCCCGACATCATCGGCAGTATCAGTGGCAT
>CANHLD010000030.1 GCA_947461325.1 Comamonadaceae bacterium | reverse complement strand
TCCTCCCCTTTTTTACAAGGCCTCAACCCCGAACAGCAAGCGGCAGTGGGTTTGCCGGCGCATCATGCGCTGATATTGGCCGGTGCCGGTTCGGGCAAAACACGGGTGCTCACCACCCGTATTGCATGGTTGCTGCAAACCCGACAGGTGTCGCCGGGCGGTTTGATCGCGGTGACCTTCACCAACAAAGCTGCCAAAGAAATGCTGACGCGTTTGAGCGCCATGCTGCCGGTGAACGTGCGCGGCATGTGGATTGGTACGTTCCACGGCTTGTGCAACCGTTTTTTGCGGGCGCATTGGAAGCTTGCCAACCTGCCGCAGTCGTTTCAAATTTTGGATACCCAAGACCAGTTGTCGGCGGTCAAGCGCTTGCTCAAGCAATTCAATATCGACGATGAACGCTTTCCACCCAAGCAAGTGCAATGGTTCATTGCGGGTTGCAAAGAAGAGGGTCAGCGCCCCAAAGACGTGGTGGTGCGAGATCCTGAAACCCGCCAAAAAGTCGAGCTCTATCAGTTGTATGAAGACCAGTGTCAACGCGAAGGCGTGGTGGACTTCGGCGAGTTGATGTTGCGCAGTTATGAGTTGTTGCGTGACAGCGATGCCCTCAGGGCGCACTACCAAGAGCGCTTTAAACATATTTTGATCGATGAGTTTCAAGACACCAATCGGCTGCAATACGCTTGGATCAAGCTGTTGTGTGGCGCACATAGCGCGGTGATGGCAGTCGGCGACGATGACCAAAGTATTTATGCATTCCGTGGAGCGCGGGTCGGCAATATGGCCGACTTTGTGCGTGAATTTGATGTGCAGCACCAAATCAAACTCGAGCAAAACTACCGCAGCCACAGCCACATCCTGGACACGGCCAACGAGCTGATCAAACACAACAAAACCCGGCTTGGCAAAAACCTGCACACCACCCAAGGGGCGGGTGAACCGGTGCGTGTCATGGAGTCGCCGGGCGATTTGGCAGAAGCCAATTGGATCGTTGAAGAAATCACGCAACTGCTGCGTGATGGCCGAGACGGTGAGGGTGAAAAAGGCGTGTCAGCGCGCAGCGAAGTTGCCATTCTTTACCGCAGCAACGCGCAAAGCCGCGTGATAGAAACTGCCTTGTTCAACGCGGCCATGCCTTACCGCGTGTATGGCGGCTTGCGCTTTTTTGAACGTGCAGAGATCAAGCACGCACTGGCGTATTTGCGTTTGCTCGAGAACCCGCGCGACGACACCAGTTTCATGCGCGTGGTCAATTTTCCGCCGCGCGGCATTGGCGCACGCAGCATCGAGCAATTGCAAGACGCGGCCCGCGCCAGCGGTTGCGCCTTGCACGACGCGGTCAGCAGCATCAGCGGCAAAGCTGGCGCCAATATTTCTGCGTTCGTCGCCAAGCTGGATGTGTTGCGCGAGCAAACCCAAGGCCAGACATTGCGGCAAATCATTGAACTGGTGTTAGACCACAGCCAGTTGATTGAGCATTACCAAGCCGAGCGCGAGGGCGCAGACCGGGTGGAAAACTTGCAAGAGTTGGTCAACGCGGCGGAGAGTTTTGTCACGCAAGAAGGTTTTGGCAAAGACGCGGTGGCCTTGCCGGTGGATGAGGCTTTGCAAAGTCAAGCTGACTTTGCGGCTTCGCAAGCCGCTGCAGCCGGTACGCCCTTGCAGCCGGACACGGACACCGGTGAAACCTTGTCGCCGCTCGCGGCATTTCTCAGTCACGCGGCTTTGGAAGCAGGCGACAACCAGGCACAGGCAGGTCAAGATGCAGTGCAACTCATGACCGTACATGCAGCCAAAGGCCTGGAGTTTGATTGCGTGTTCATC
This sequence comes from Comamonadaceae bacterium, assembly GCA_947461325.1. Taxonomy (GTDB): domain Bacteria; phylum Pseudomonadota; class Gammaproteobacteria; order Burkholderiales; family Burkholderiaceae_C; genus Limnohabitans. The sequence goes on along the minus strand of CANHLD010000030.1, from coordinate 12,916 downwards.
ACCGGTTTGGAAGAAGGTTTGTTCCCGCATGAAAACGCCATGAGCGATTTCGAAGGCTTGGAAGAAGAACGCCGCTTGATGTATGTGGCCATCACGCGTGCGCGCAAGCGCTTGTACCTGAGCCATTCACAAACCCGCATGTTGCACGGACAGACCCGCTACAACATCAAGAGCCGTTTCTTTGATGAAATGCCTGAGCACACATTGAAATGGCTGACACCAAAAACCGGTTTGCAAGCACCGCCCATGTGGGGCAGCAGACCGGCTGGCTTTGGCAACAACGATTCAGGCCGCGCCGGTTTTTTCACATCGACGCCGCCTTCCATTGCGCAACGTGCCAACCCGGCGACAGCCAGCGGCCCCAACGCCTGGGTGCGCAGCGGTTTACAAGTGTTTCACGCCAAGTTCGGCGAAGGCACAGTGGTTTCCATGGAAGGCATAGGCGACGATGCGCGTGCGCAAGTGAAATTCAATCGACACGGCGTGAAATGGCTGGCGTTGTCTGTCGCCAAGCTCACGCCTATCTAACGCCTACTTATTGCTGATTAAGCCAGTAAGGGTTCGCTGATAAAGCAGTCGCGAAAACTGTAATAGCTGGAAGAAAAAAACATGGCCGCCAGCATCAACATGGCAGGCAGCATGAGTGTGATGGAGAGTTGACCGTCTTCAAACACCATGCTGATTAAACTCAGAATCACACTGGTTGATAAAAATATGCCCAACCAAGTTAGGCCAAACACAGCAAATGCGCGCCAGTTGGTCCAGCAAGCCATGAAGCTGAAAAAGATGCTTTTGGCCAAGGGCTGAGCATGCCAATGCATCAGGGCCGGTGCATGCCAGAACAAAGTGGACAAGGGCAAATACATCAGCAAACAAAAAAGAGCTGCCGTTTGAAAGTCTTCGTTGACAATATTCTCTTCATTCAGGCTGCTGCCGGCCATGTACATGCGGGCAAATTCACCGTTGTCAAAAAAGGTGGACATCACCAAAATAAAACAAAACAGCAAGGCATAGAGAAAGCCCATCAGAACCATTTTTTTACTTTGGGCTGCGCCGTTTTTGAAGCCGATGATCAGCATGGTGGGCATGGGAAACCGAGCCAGGTCAGCCTCACGTGCGGCAGCCATCAAGCCGAGTGAGCCAAGCGGTACAAACATCAGTCCTAAAAAACTTCCGCCATAGGACAACATGGACGCCATGGACGCCAGTGCGATAAAGAGCAAGAACAATCCGCTGAGCGCCAGAGGTTGGCGCCAAAAATTGCGAATGCCTTGTCTTACCCAGAGAGAGCCGGTGCGGGCTTTGACAACATTGAGTTTCATAGGTCAGAGTGTGACAGGGTGATGCAGTCTTTGCGTGAGTATGCGTTCAAAGTGCATGGGGTCGTGGGGTTGCAGCATGCTGGCTTCGCGTGGCAAGTGGAAATCCCACAATCTGGAGATCCAAAAACGCAAGGCCGCCGCACGCAACATCGGATTGATCATGCCGCGTTCTTGTGCGCTCAAGGGGCGTACGTGTGAATACGCATGCAACATGGCAAGGAAACGCTCTGAGTCTAAGACGCCGGTTTCTAAATCGATGCACCAGTCATTGATGCACACACCCAAGTCAAACAACCAGTGATCTACACCGGCGAAATAAAAATCAAACACGCCACTGAGTTTTTCACCGTCAAACATGACGTTGTTGCGAAAAGCGTCCGCATGCACAGGTCCGCTTGGCAATGCGGCGAAAGCAGACAAGCTGGTCAAGTGGTTTTGGTAGGCCAGTTCATGCGTCAATAAGCGCGATTGGTCAGAAGACAAAAACGGCAGGATGTCAGGCACGGTCTCGTTCCACCAAGCCAGCCCGCGCAAATTGATTTGATGCCGGTCATAGTCTTGCGCAGCCAAATGCATGTGCGCCAAGGTGCTGCCCATACCGGCGCAATGCACTGTGGTGGGTTGCAACTGAGATTCACCAGACAAGCGGTTGACCACAGCAGCGGGTTTGTCCATCAAGGTCAACACAATTTCGCCTTGCAGGTTGCCTTGCGGATCCGGCACCGCAATGCCTTTGGATGCCAAGTGTTTCATCAAGTAAAGATAGAAAGGCACTTGCGCATGGTTCAAGCGCTCAAACACCGTCAACACGTATTCGCCTTGATCGGTTGTCAGAAAATAGTTAGTGTTTTCTATACCGCTGTTGATGCCTTGCAAGCTGACCAAGTCGCCAATCGACAATTGGTTCAACAGTTCGGCGGCTTGCTGCTCGGAAACTTCAGTGAAAACGGCCATGGACGGGTTGCGAACAGCTGGTTGCTAAGGGAAGGCGAGATTGTAGGCACAATCCCTCTTATGCAAGACACTCCCACTTTACTGCTGGTCGACGGCTCCAGCTACCTCTACCGCGCGTTCCACGCCATGCCCGATTTGCGCGCCGATCGCAACGACCCGAACAGCCAGGCCACTGGCGCCATACGAGGCATGGTCAACATGCTGCAAAGCCTGCGCCGTGAATGGCCAACGGCGCATGCGGTCTGCGTGTTTGATGCCAAGGGGCCGACATTTCGTGACGAGATTTACCCGGACTACAAGGCCACGCGCTCGCCCATGCCGGACGACTTGCGCAGCCAGATCGAGCCGATTCACCGCTTGGTAAGGATGATGGGGTGGCCTCTGCTGGACGTGCCCGGTGTGGAAGCCGATGACGTGATCGCCACGCTGGCGCATGTGGCCGCATCCCAAGGTTTGAACGTCATCGTTTCCAGCGGTGACAAAGACTTGAGCCAACTGGTCAACGAGCACATCACCATCATCGACACCATGAATGGCAAAAAACGCGATGTGGCTGGTGTCACGGAAGAATTCGGCGTGCCGCCTTCATTGATGATCGACTTCCAAACATTGGTCGGCGACACGGTGGACAACGTGCCCGGTGTGCCCAAGGTCGGTCCTAAAACTGCGGCCAAGTGGTTGGCCGAATATGGCTCATTAGATGCATTGATGGCGCGTGCCGATGAGATCAAAGGCGTGGCGGGTGAAAACCTGCGACAGGCCAAAGACTGGCTGGCCACAGGCAGGCAATTGGTGACCATGAAAACCGATTGCGACCTCAGCGCTTATGTGAACGGTTGGCCGTCGTTGGACGGCATTTTGGTGAAAGCGGTGGATGAGGCAGGCTTGCTGGATTTTTACAAGCAATACGGTTTCAAGGGCTTAGTCAGCTCAATGTCGTCGGATGCGCCTGCTGGTAAAAACAGCGCGCACCAAGGCGGTGGTGTCGGTGAAGTTGGCGTGTTGTTTGACGCGCCCGCACCCGAGGTATCAACAGAGGTGACTTATGACACCGTGTTGGACTGGGACAGCTTTGACAAGTGGTTAACCAAAATAACGCAGGCCGATTTGGTGGCTTTAGACACCGAAACCACGTCGTTGGTGGAAATGCAAGCGCAAATTGTAGGCATCAGTGTGTGTGTGACCCCGGGCGAGGCTGCCTACATACCGCTGTCGCACAACGCCGCCGATGCGCCTACGCAATTACCTTTGCAAGAGGTGTTGCAAAAGCTCAAGCCTTGGCTGGAAGACGGCAGCAAACACAAATTGGGTCAGCATGTGAAATACGACCGGCATGTGTTTGCCAACCATGGCATTGAAGTGCAAGGCTATGTGCACGACACCATGCTGCAAAGTTATGTGCTCGAGGTTCACAAGCCGCATGGTTTGGAGAGTCTGGCGGACAGGCACTTAGGCCGCAAAGGTTTGTCTTATGAAGATTTGTGCGGCAAGGGCGCGCACCAGATTTCATTCGCGCAGGTGGATGTGGCGCGTGCCGCGCATTACGCTTGTGAAGATGCAGATTTCACACTCGCTGTGCATCAGCGGCTGTGGCCTTTGCTGCAAGCCGATGAGAAACTGAATTATGTTTACCAACTCGAAATACAAAGCAGCGAAGCGCTTTACCGGATTGAACGCAATGGCGTGTTGATTGATGCGCCGACACTGGCCGCGCAAAGCCATGCATTGGGCATGCGCATCATGCAGTTGGAGCAAGAGGCTTATGAGATTGCCGGGCAGCCGTTCAATCTGGCATCACCTAAACAACTTGGCGAAATATTTTTCGACAAACTCGGTTTGCCCGTGGTGAAAAAAACCGCCACCGGGGCCCGCAGCACCGACGAGGAAGTGTTGGAGAAACTGGCTGAAGACTACCCGCTGCCAAAGAAAATTTTGGAACACCGCTCACTTGCCAAACTCAAAGGCACCTACACCGACAAGCTCGCGCAACTCGCGCAACCGTTGACCGGCAGAGTCCACACCCATTACGCGCAAGCGGTGGCGGTGACAGGCAGGTTGTCCAGCAACGATCCGAATTTGCAAAACATTCCCATTCGCACGCCCGAGGGCCGCAAAGTGCGTGAGGCTTTCGTGGCACCGCCTGGGTATGTGATTGCCAGCGCCGATTACAGCCAGATCGAGTTGCGCATCATGGCGCACCTGAGCGACGACCCGGCTTTGTTGAAAGCTTTTCACGATGGCTTAGATGTGCACAAAGCCACTGCAGCCGAAGTGTTTGGTTTGACACCTGACACCGTCAGTAGCGAACAGCGCCGCTATGCCAAGGTGATCAACTTCGGTTTGATTTATGGGATGAGTGCATTTGGTTTGGCCAAAGCATTGGGCATAGACAACACCGCTGCAAAAAATTACATAGAGCGATATTTCCAGCGCTTTGCCGGTGTGAAGCGCTATATGGACGACACTCGCTCGCAGGCCAAGGCGCAAGCCTATGTGGAGACTGTGTTCGGCAGACGTTTGTATTTACCTGAAATCAATTCACCGAACGGCCCCAGACGAGCCGGTGCCGAGCGTGCCGCCATCAACGCGCCCATGCAAGGCACGGCGGCAGATCTGATCAAGCTCAGCATGGTCAAGGTGCAGCAGGTACTAGACGCTGAACACAAAGGCACGCGCATGATCATGCAAGTGCATGATGAATTGGTGTTTGAAGTGCCGGATGCAGAAGTCGATTGGGTGAAAACAGAAATCCCTCGGCTGATGGCCGGTGTGGCCGAGCTTAAAGTGCCTTTGTTGGCCGAGGTCGGTGTAGGTAAAAACTGGGACGAGGCGCATTAAGCAACTGTCAGCGCGCGACAGGATTTAACACCAACAGATGATTTAGAAAAGCGAGTAGGTGCTACTTGATGCTCTAGGCCGGAAACATCTCTCGCAATTTCAATTTATAAAATTTACCGGTTGAGGTGCGAGGGATCGTATCTATGGGTTGGTAGCGGTCGGGCAACTGCCATTTGGCAAATCCCATGGACAACAAATGTTCGTTCAGATTTGCTGTATCCAATGTGGCGCCAGGTTTGAGCACCACACAAGCCAATGGCCGTTCGCTCCATTTTTCATCCGGTATGGCGATGACTGCTGCCTCTGCAATAGAGGCATGCGCCATCAACGCGTTTTCAAGATCGACCGAACTGATCCATTCCCCGCCCGACTTGATCAAGTCCTTGGTGCGGTCTGTGATGCGCACAAAACCGGCGGAGTCCACACTGGCGACATCGCCGGTGCGCAGCCAACCGTCCGCCGTGAATTTGTCTTCTTGCACTGGCACTTGGTGGTAACTGCCTGTGATAAACGGACCGCGCACTTGGATCTCGCCGACTTGCTTGCCGTCCCATGCAGCGTTGAGTCCATCGTCAGTGCGTATCCGCAAATCGACCAAAGGCACTTGTATGCCTGCCATGGCAGCACGCCGGTAGCGCTCGTTTTCGCTGTCGCCCGCAAATTCCGATTTCAAAAAAGACACGGTGCACAAAGGAGAGGTTTCCGTCATACCCCAGCCTTGCATGATCCAGATGCCATGTTTGTCAAAAGCCCTGATCAAGGCTTCAGGAACCGCCGCACCACCGACCAAACTGCGCATACCGCTAGGCAGCTTCCAGCGTCCGGGCGAGGTTTTCACAGAGGCCTCAAAGGTTTGAATCAAGCTCATCCAAATGGTGGGCACTCCCAAAGCCAGAGTAGGCGGCGCGTATTGCATCAGATCCAGCAAATCTTCAGGGTGCAAATGCGGGCCCGGGAAAACCAGTTTACTGCCCATCATCATGGCGCCATAAGGAATGCCCCAACTGTTGGCATGGAACATGGGTGTGACAGGCAACACCACATCGGTACTTTTCAATGACCAAAAATCGCCCAGACAACCGACCAAAGTATGCAGCAACGTGGAACGGTGTGAATACACCACGCCCTTGGGTTTGCCAGTGGTGCCGGAGGTGTAGCACATGGAAACCGCATCGTCTTCATGGTGCTTCACGTATTCAAAGCGGGTGCTGTCTGTGTTTTCCAGCAAGTTTTCGTAATTCAATTCCGGGCCGCTAAAGGCTTGTCCGGAAAAAGGCACAACGATGATTTTTTCAAAATGACACAGGTGTTTGAATTGATGAAGCAAGGGCAAAAGCACATCATCCACAATCAAAAAACGGTCCTTGGCATCGTTGGCAATCCACGCCAATTCTTCGGGCGACAAACGCAAATTCAAGGTGTGCATGACGCCGCCTGCGGCGGGAATGCCGAAATAGCATTCCAAGTGCACATGGTGGTTCCAGCAGAGCGTGGCCACCCGGTCCCCTTTCTTTAAACCCAGGTTCAACAAAGCCTGCGCCAACTGTCGGGTGCGGCGGTAAATATCGCCATAGGTATGTTGCACATAGGATTTGTCTGGCAATCGTGAAACCACTTCATTGCTTGCAAACAAATGACCGGCGCGTTCCAACAAATGGTTGAGCGACAAGTGCACCGGCATCATGGTGCTATTGATGTGTGAATGGCTCATGGGTTAACCAAAGACCGTGTCCAATTCACAATCGAACTCGCCATGGGTTCGACAGATTCAGGATCGCGAATCTCACCTGCCAGCACATGTTGGCCTTTGCTATGGCTGTAAATCACAGCATCAATTGTTTTTTGGCTAGACCCTAACTGGGCAAAAACCTGTTTGATCTTGTTCGGGTCGACCGTTTGATCAGCCGCGCTGTAGAGCACCAACACCGGCGTTTTGAAAGCAGACAAATCGCTGTCGCGCACTTTCTTCACCAAGGCCATCATCGGAAACAAAGCCTTTGTCGGGTACGAACCTGTCCAAGCTGTCTTTTCTCTCGGATCGGTTTGTTCATAAGAAATAGTGTCACCGGACACAGCAGTTGCAATTTGCTTGCCCCAAGGCCCGTTGATCAGCTCAGCCATTTTATTTTTCAAACCGAAGTTGGGAGAGATAAACACGAACGCGTTGACCTTGGCTGCTTGCGGTGTGGTGCCCAGCCAAGTCGACAAAGTGGAGCCGGTAGAGCAACTGATGACCAGCACTTTGTCACCCAGTGCTTGACCGATTTGAATGGCTTCCAGTGTGTCGGCCAGCCAGTCTTGTGCGCTTGCTTGACCCATGGCCTCGCCATCAAGTCCATGGCCTGTGAGGCGCGTGTAAAACAGATTCGCACCCAAGGCTTTAGCCACTACATCCGCGACAGGTGCAGTTTCTAGACGGCTGGCAGAAAACCCATGGATGTAAACCACCGACCAAGCGGTTTTGCGTTTGTCGCCTTCTGCCCAGACGATGCCTTTGGCGGTACCCGCACGCAAGTCTTTAAAGCCTGCTTCAGACTGTGCCAACCACGGGTCAAGTTCATTGAGTGCTGTTGGAGCGGCTTGGCGCAGCGTGGGCGTATCGGTGCCGAAGTCGTTGACCGGTCCAAGAAAAAACGTTGCCAACAAGACAACGATCACTCCTGACAAAGCCTTCCACAGGCTCAGTCCGGTTTGCGGGCGAAAAAGTCTGGCCATGGTGTTGCTCCGGTAGAGGCGGTTTACTGGTGTTTGAAGTCGGCAGCGCGCTTGTTGACAAACGCGTCCATGCCTTCTTTCTGGTCTTGTGTAGCAAACAGTGCATGGAACATGCGACGCTCAAACATCACGCCGTCGCTCAGGCCGCTCTCGAAGGAGCGGTTGACAGATTCTTTGGCGGCCATGACAGCGATTTGCGAGTAGCCGCAAATCATCAGCGCTGCTGCCAGTGTTTCTTCCATGAGTTTGTCTAAGGGCACGATGCGGCTGACGAGTCCGGCGCGTTCTGCTTCATCGGCATTCATCATGCGACCGGTCAACACCAAGTCCATGGCTTTGGATTTACCGACTGCGCGCGGCAGTCGCTGTGTGCCACCGGCGCCAGGAATGATGGCCAGTTTGATTTCAGGTTGACCGAAACGTGAGTTGTCTGCAGCGATGATGAAATCGCACATCATGGCGAGTTCACAACCACCGCCCAATGCAAAACCGCTGACTGCAGCAATCACCGGTTTACGGATGCTGCGAATGGTTTCCCAGTGTTTGGTGATGTAGTCGTTTTTGTACACATCGGCAAAGCTGTAAGTGGCCATGGCACCGATGTCGGCACCGGCGGCAAATGCTTTTTCGCTGCCGGTGATGATGATGCAACCGATGGCTGCGTCTGCATCGAATGCAAGCAGTGCCGTACCGAGTTCAACCATCAAATCCGGGCTTAAGGCATTGAGTTGTTTTGGGCGATTGAGAGTGATGACACCTACCTTGTCGGCTTCGGTGTGCACTTGGATGAATTCGTAAGACATGAGAGGCTCCGCTCGGATTGTGGAATGCTGGCAACTATAACCAAGGAATGAAAGACCAGCACGGTGTTAAATTACCCGAAAAAGGAGACAGACATGAGTGAAAACACAGTTTTGTATGAAGCCCACGGCGGCGTTGCCAAAGTCACATTGAACAGACCTCAGGCACTCAACAGCTTCACGCGCCAGATGCACCACGACTTATGGACTGCACTTGATCAAGCCGAAGCGGATGACAAGATTCGCGCCTTGGTGATCACCGGTGCAGGACGTGGTTTTTGTGCGGGCGCAGACTTGGCTGAATTCGATTTCGCGGAAGGCCCCAACTTGGTAGAACGCGCTGACCCAGGGCCTGTGATCGACCAAGCATTCAACCCGACCACCCGCCGTTTACAGCAGTTGCGCATGCCGACCATTGCCGCCGTCAATGGTGTCGCCGCCGGTGCCGGAGCATCGCTGGTGATGACTTGCGACATTGCCATTGCAGCACCCGGCGCGAGTTTCATACAAGCCTTCAGCAAAATCGGTTTGATACCGGACGCAGGCAGCAGTTGGTTTTTGGTCGAGCGATTAGGTCTGGCGCGTGCGATGGCATTGGCCATGACCGGTGACAAATTGCCTGCCGCCCAAGCCAAAGAATGGGGAATGATTTGGGATGTGGCAGACGACTGTGTCGCCGCTTCCATGGACATGGCTCAGAAATTGGCTGCAATGCCCACCAAAGCATTGGTAGCCACGCGTGCGTTATTGCGTGAAGCAGGAGCGCGCAGTTTGAACCAGCAACTCGATGTCGAGCGCGACACCCAATCTGCTCTCGGCAGAACGCATGACTACATCGAAGGCGTGTCTGCTTTTTTGCAAAAACGGCCGGCTCAATTCAAAGGGAATTGATATGCAAGCACACGGTAGTTCTGAGGCGCTTGCTGCCAAAGTAGGCGAAACCATGTTTGCGGTTGATGTGGCATCCAAAGACACCATGGGCATGGAGTTGTTGTTGTGTGCGCCTGGCCATGCATGTATGCGCATGCAAGTCCGTGAATTGCACTTGAATGGGCATGGCATTTGCCATGGTGGCTTCATCTTCACATTGGCCGACTCGACATTTGCTTTTGCATGCAACAGCCACAACAAAAATGCCGTGGCTGCATCTGCCAGCATTGAGTTTTTAAAACCGGCGCACGCAGGGGATGTGCTGACTTGCACGGCTGTGGAGCAAGTGCTTAGCGGTCGCCACGGTGTGTATGACATGGCGGTGCGCAACCAAAACGACGAAGTGATTGCTTTGTTCAGAGGCAAGAGTGCGCAAATTCCAGGGCAAGTGGTGAACACATGAAAACGCACTTCAATTTAGAGCCGATTGAAAAAGCCAGCGTCGATGAACTGCGCGCCTTGCAGTTAAAGCGTTTGAAAGCCAGCCTGATACACGCTTACGACAACTCACCTGTGTACCGCGCTAAGTTTGATGCCGCCGGTGTGCATCCGCAAGATTGCCAAAGCTTGTCAGATCTGGCGAAATTTCCTTTCACCACGAAAGCCGATTTGCGCGACAGCTATCCCTTTGGTATGTTTGCAGTGGCGCGTGACAAACTCGCGCGTATTCATGCGTCAAGCGGCACCACCGGTAAACCAACGGTGGTCGGCTACACATTGAACGACATAGACACTTGGTCGCAATGTGTGGCGCGCAGCATTCGTGCCGCCGGCGCACGCCCCGGCGACACCGTGCATGTGAGTTATGGCTACGGCTTGTTCACCGGCGGTTTAGGTGCGCATTACGGCGCAGAGAAGTTAGGCTTGACCGTGGTGCCTTTCGGCGGTGGACAAACCGAACGTCAGGTGCAACTGATAAACGATTTCAAACCCGACATCATCATGGTCACGCCGAGTTACATGCTGGCACTTGCCGATGAATTCGAGCGCCAGGGTTTGTCAGCGCGTGAATGCAGTTTGCGTATCGGTATCTTCGGTGCTGAGCCCTGGACGAATGACATGCGATTGAACATCGAACAACGCATGGGCATAGACGCGGTAGATATTTACGGCTTATCAGAAGTGATTGGCCCCGGCGTGGCCAGCGAGTGCGTGGAAACCAAAGACGGCCCGACGATTTGGGAAGACCATTTTTATCCTGAAATCATCCACCCAGATACAGGCGAACCCGTCGCCGATGGCGAGTTGGGTGAACTGGTGTTCACCAGTTTGACCAAAGAAGCCATGCCCATCATTCGCTACCGCACGCGCGACCTCACGCGTTTGTTACCGGGCACAGCGCGCACCATGCGGCGTATGGAAAAAATCACCGGACGCAGCGACGACATGATGATTGTGCGCGGCGTCAATGTGTTCCCCACCCAAATTGAAGAACTCATATTGCGACAACCCGCGTTGAGTGCGCATTACCAGTGCGTGTTGTCCAAAGAAGGCCCGTTGGATAACTTGATGGTCAAGGTTGAAACTCGCATGGGTTTGAGCCCGCAATCGCCTGAGGCGCAAGCCGCTGCCCAAGCTTTGGTGCATGAGGCCAAGGCCTACATAGGCAGCAGTTTGAGTGTGGAGTTATGCGAAGAGGGTGCTATAGAACGCAGCCAAGGCAAAGCCAAACGGGTATTGGATTTGCGTAAAAACTGAAGTGCTTTGTGCGGCAGATCAACCGGCCAGCCATTGACCGACTTTGACCGGGTCTTTGATGCCGAGTCGCCAGACTTGGGTGTTTTTGACAGGCATGCGCACCGGTAACTGCAACAACTGTCCGTCGCGAGAGACCAGTGCAGTGAATGACTTGTGCTTGCCGAGCATTGCGGGCAGTTGGTCAATGCGTTTGATGCGCCATGCGCTGGCCGAAGCCGTGTTTGCACTGACGCTCAGCCCCAGCCATTCGTCACCGGGTGCAAACCCGGCGGCTTCGCACACGCTGCCGTTGAGCACCGTTTTGACTTGCACCGCATGGTTTTCTTGCACCCGCAATCCGAGTTGCTGTGTCAAGGGTGCGTTTTCAAAATGAATGTCCACACCTTGTGCGATTAAAAGTTCATGCAAAGGCAAGTCCGCAGTGCCATGCACCCAGGCTTTGAGCTCGCGTTGCCAACTGCGCCCGGTGATGTCTTTCAGCACTTGAAGTAGATCGATTTCCTGCATTGGTCCGGCTTTGCAGCGCTTCCACAAACCGCGCATCACCTCGTCCAAGCTGTGACCGGATTGACGCAACGACAAATCCAGACACAGCCCGACCAACGAGCCCTTGGCGTAATAGCTCACCGACAAGTTGGGACTGTTGGCGTCTTGCAAATAAAGTTTGGTCCAGGCTTCAAAACTGGACTGCGCCACACTGTGCTTTTTGCGCCCCGGCGTTTGCAACACATTATTGATGGTTTTGCCAAGCAACTTCAAATACACCGCAGGCGAAATGAGTTCGGCGCGGCACAACAACACATCGTCGTAATAACTGGTGAAGCCCTCAAAAAACCACAGCAAGTCGGTGTAGTTTTCTTGCGTGTAGTCGTAGCGCGTCAAGCCCGCAGGACGCAGGCGTTTGACGTTCCAAGTGTGGAAATACTCGTGGCTGATCAAGCCCAGCAGACTGACATAGCCATCGCTGTTGGCCGTCTGATCCACGCGCGGCAAGTCTTCACGCTTGCAGATCAAGGCAGTGCTGTGTTTGTGTTCAAGGCCGCCATAGCCGTCCGCCACCGCGTTGATGAGAAACACGTAACGGTCATGCACAGGCTTGGCTTTGCCGTGCCAGAAACTGATTTCAGTTTCACAAATGCTTTGCATGTCTTTGAGCAAACGCGTGCCATCGAAAGAGGGTGCTGCGCCGCTGACCACCACTTTATGCGGCACACCTTTGGCTGTGAATTGCCCTGACCAGAAAGCCGACATTTCAACAGGTGAATCAGCCAATTCATCGTAATCGGCAGCGGTGTAAAGCCCAAAGCCCTTGGCATTGATCTTGACGGGTTTTAAGGCCGTGGCGAGTTGCCAATCCGGACAATCATCGGGCTGAGAAATATGTACCGTGTGAGTCAGTTGCTCAAAGCCGCAAGCTATCAAACACAAACTGGTCGGGTTGAAAAAACCGCGCAACGCATCCAGCCAAGCGGTGCGCACCGATGCGTCATACGCATGCACCTGATAGCGTACCTTCAACGCTTGCGATTCATCTGCATGGACTTGCCATGCGGCTTTCGCCGTTTGCGTGACTTCACAAGCTCGACCCGCTTGATGTGCAGTCATCAAGCTCAGTTGTTTAGAGAATTCGCGCACCATGTAGCTGCCGGGAATCCACAC
>CANHLD010000029.1 GCA_947461325.1 Comamonadaceae bacterium | reverse complement strand
CACGAGAATTCACCTGTAAAGACATGGCACGCAGCAATGCTACTTATCAGGCATTGATGGACCAAGTCGACGATGTTCGTTTCCGGTATGCACAAAGCATTCATACAAAGAGCACTGAGCCTTCCCTTGAACTGATGCAGTGGCGAACAGCCGTTCAAGTCACCGATTGGAGTGCTGTGCGAGCGGTACAACTGTGTCTGCAACTACGCACAGATAGCATCACTCTGGCAACTCCCAGCCTGTCTTGCAATAAAGCCACCCTGTTAAAAAACGGTGGCATGGCTTGGCGTTCTGTCTTGCACCTGAGTCACCACGTGAAATGATGGTTTGCAACACCAAATTATTTTTACTGCAAAGGCGTCAACTCGGATTAGCCTTGCCCACCGTCATGGCCTTGTTCATGATCAGCAGCGTGATGTTGTTAGCTGGCTGGAGAAACATCACACTGGCACACGGTTGGAGCCGTTACCAGGCTGAGAGATGGCAATTAAAACAAGCTGCCTTAAATGGTTTGACCACAGCCGCTCAAGCTGTGACCGACAGTAATGCCCGCCTCAGCGGCTTCGCTGATAACGCCACGCTTGCCTTCCCGTCAGATGAGACTCAATGGCTATCACTGCAAACCCAATTGCCGATCAATGGCTGCAGGCAAGGCATTTGTCGCCCTTTACTGAATATGGGCAATCGACGCAGCGACTGGTTTGAGCGCACCTCTCAGGCTCAAAGCGCAGTCACGGAATCCGGGCAGCGTTTGTTCTATTGGGTTGAGGTCTTACCAGCGCGACAAACCAATGACTCAGCAGCAAACACTTTCGTCTACCGGCTCACAGCTATTGCGCAGCTTGATCAGCGAGGCAGCCAAGCGGGTTGGCAAGCCGTGTGGCAGCCCGCCACACTGCCTCAGGCAGGTCAATCTGTTCGACTGGCTGACATGCAACGCGTATTGGAGTTATTGCCTTGACAAACGACCGAAACCAACTGTCCTGCTCACTCCAAGTCAGGGTTAGCCGCTCTACATCTGCAGACGGATTTACTTTGCTTGAATTATTGATAGTCATGTCAGTGATCGGACTGCTCAGCGCATTGGCCATGCCTGTTTATCAAACCGCACAAGCCCGCAGCCAACGCCAACTGGCCAAGCTGGCACTGATGAAATCTGCTCAATGGCTGGAGCAAACCGCCACAACCCAAGGCAGTTATCCGGCCAACTTGCCAGCCTCAGTCTGGCAAACGCCAGAGTTGAAATACCGCATCAACGTCAGTAGTCAATCACAAACTTATGTGCTGACTGCAGTTCCGCTTGGTAACCAACAAACCGATGACTGCGGTTCTTTGACACTCAATCAAACCGGTCAGCGCGGCGCCCAAGGTGACGCTGCTTTGTGTTGGTCAAAGTAATCTAGCCAGACGCAGATAATCAGGCCATGTCATTTTCAACTTTAGACACAGAGCAAATGCACCGAGCGTTGGCCTTGGCCGCGCAAGCCATGTTCCTGACCAGCCCGAATCCACGTGTCGGCTGCGTCATCACATCTGCCGATGGCAAGGTACTCGGCCAAGGTCACACACAGCCTGCCGGACAGGCTCATGCGGAAATCATGGCACTGCAAGACGCGCAAGCCCAAGGCCATGTGGTGGCGGGAGCGACTGCGTATGTCACCTTAGAGCCTTGCGCCCACCAAGGGCGAACGGGTCCGTGCTGCGACGCCTTAGCAAAAGCCGGTATAGCCCGGGTCGTAGCCAGCGTGGAAGACCCGAACCCGCAGGTTGCCGGTCAAGGGCTGGCGCGTTTGCGTTCAGTTGGTGTTCAGGTTGACACTGGATTACTTGAAAACGAAGCGCGTGAACTCAACATCGGATTTTTCAAGCGCATGCAACAAGGCACACCTTGGCTGCGAATGAAAACCGCGCAATCCCTCGACGGAAACACCGCTTTAAACAACGGCGAGAGCCAATGGATCACCGGTACAGCCGCACGTGACGACGGGCACCATTGGCGCGCTCGCGCCTGTGCTGTACTCACCGGCATAGGCACTATCTTGCAAGATGATCCTCTCTTGAATGTGCGTGCGGTGCACACCCCGCGCCAGCCCGATCTGGTGCTGATCGATTCCCGCTTGCAAACCCCGCTCAATGCCAAACTGTGGAACGGGCAAAGGCGCGTGGTCATTTTTCACGCAGTTCATGATCCTGAAAAAGAAAAAGCGTTGACAAACAAAGGCTCCACCTTGGTTTGCTTGAGCGGGCATGGCGACAAAGTAGATTTACACGCTATGGTGCAGCACCTGGGGCAACTGCACTACAACGAAGTGCATGTAGAGGCCGGCCACAAACTGCACGGTTCCTTGCTGAAAGCCGGGTTGGTTGATGAGTTGCTGGTCTATCTGGCGCCGCTTTTGACCGGCCCCGGTCAAGCCATGGCGGCCTTGCCGGAACTGACAAATCTGGCTCAAGCGCAGACCTGGCTATTCCAGGAAACCAACCGTATTGGCACTGATTTGAGGCTGTTGCTCAGACGTCCCCGCTGATCTGCGAAAATAAGCCAATGTTCACCGGCATCATTACCGGCGTGGGGCGTATCGCCGCCGTTCACGACCTGGGTCGCTCTTTGGATCATGGCAAGCGCCTTGAGATCAGCACACCTGCGCATTACTTGGATGACGTGACGCTGGGTGACAGTATCGCCATCAACGGCGCATGCATGACAGTCACCAGTTTCGACCTGAAGCAAAACACCTTCACCATCGATATTTCAGCCGAGTCTTTGGACAAGACCGCGATGCTCAACCTGGTCGGCACCGCTTTAAATTTGGAAAAAGCCTTGCGCGCCCATGACCGGCTCGGCGGACACATCGTCTCTGGACATGTGGACGGCGTCGGCCAGGTGACTCGCTTTGAGCTCATCGGTGAGAGTTGGTTGTTGCAAGTGCTGGCCCCGCCCTCGCTGGCCAAATACTTGGCCTACAAAGGCTCGATCACCGTCAACGGTGTCAGCCTGACCGTCAACCAGATCGAAGACACCCCCGGCGGCTGCCAAGTGTTCATCAACCTGATACCTCACACGATTGAACACACGGCGCTGGGCACGCTAAAACCCGGCAGTCCGGTCAATCTTGAAATTGATACTGTCGCGCGTTATGTCGAGCGCATGTTGCAATTCGACCTACACCCTATTTCAGACAAGAAAGCAGACGCATGAGCGCTCCACTGCCCATCGCAGCCATTTCCCCGCTGCAAGACATCATTGACGACATGCGCTCCGGTCGCATGGTGATTTTGGTAGACGAGGAAGACCGCGAAAACGAAGGTGACTTGGTGCTCGCTGCCGACCATGTGACGCCCGAGGCTATCAATTTCATGGCGCGTTTCGGTCGCGGTTTGATTTGCCTCACGCTCACACGCGAACGCTGTGAGCATTTGAACCTGCCGCCCATGGTGGCGCGCAACGGTACCGTGCACAGCACCGCTTTCACCGTCTCCATCGAAGCTGCACAAGGCGTGACCACAGGCATCTCTGCGGCTGATCGTGCCCGTACCGTGCAAGTGGCTGTTGCGACGAATGCCAAGGCCGCTGATCTGGTTCAACCGGGTCATATTTTTCCATTACAAGCAGTGGACGGCGGCGTCCTGATGCGCGCCGGTCACACCGAAGCCGGTTGTGACTTAGCGGCCATGGCGGGTTGCTCGCCCACTTCTGTGATTTGCGAAATCATGAAAGACGACGGCACCATGGCGCGGTTGCCAGATCTGATGCAATTCGCGGCAGAACACGGATTGAAAATCGGCACCATCGCAGACCTGATTGAACACCGCAGCCGTACCGAGTCCTTGGTGCAAAAAATCAGTACGCGCCAGCTCATGACCGCGCACGGCGAATTCACAGCGCATGCATACAAGGACTTACCCAGCGACAGTATTCACATCGCACTGGTCCGCGGCGAATGGTCGCCTGGGCACGAGGTGCTCGCCCGCGTACACGAACCGCTGTCTGTACTGGATGCGCTTGAACCTCAACGGGTCATGCATTCATGGAGCCTAGATGCAGCACTGCAACGCATTGCAAAAGAGCAAGCCGGCGTGTTGGTATTGCTCAATTGCGGTGAAAGCGGCGAACAATTGCTGGCGCAGTTTGAAGGCGTCGCGCGTTCAGCACAAGCGCCCGAACGCGGTCGCATGGACTTGCGCACCTACGGTATCGGGGCGCAAATACTGCGAGACTGCGGTGTGCACAAAATGCGCCTCATGGGCAACCCCCGCCGCATGCCCAGCATGACGGGTTATGGACTTGAAATCACCGGCTATCTGGCCAAGGAATAAGCATGCATCAAACGGACCTCAGCGCTACGCGCAGCGACATGGACGGCAAGGGCCTGCGAATAGGCATCGTGCAAGCACGGTTC
Source organism: Comamonadaceae bacterium (assembly GCA_947461325.1). Classification (GTDB taxonomy): domain Bacteria; phylum Pseudomonadota; class Gammaproteobacteria; order Burkholderiales; family Burkholderiaceae_C; genus Limnohabitans. Next base: position 10,347 of record CANHLD010000029.1, on the reverse strand, counting down.
AACCCTTCCATCACTGCCGCATTGGCCAAAGCATGCAGCGATGAATTACATGGGCTCAAAGTCGCGGCAGAAGACATCCAACATGTGCAAGTGCCGGGTGCCCTTGAAGTACCAGTGGCTTTACAGGCCATGGCGCAAACCGGTCATTTCGATGCCTTGATTGCACTGGGCTGCATTATTCGCGGAGAAACCTACCACTTTGAACTGGTGGCCAACGAGTCCGGTTCTGCCATCACGCAACTGGCCTTGGACCACGGCCTGCCCATCGCCAACGCCATACTGACCACAGAAAACGAAGCCCAGGCGATAGCCCGTCAACACGACAAGGGGCGAGACGCCGCCCGGGTCGCGGTCGAAATGGCTTTGTTGATGAAGACGCTGACATGAGCGAACACACTGCACCCACCGCTAAATCCGGCAAACCCTCTGATATGCGTCGTGCCAGCGCCCGCGCCGCCCGCACCCGTGCGCGTGGCTTTGCGCTGCAAGCGCTCTACCAAGTACTGGTCGGGCGCAATCCGCCCGAAGATGTAGACAGCTTCACGCGTGATCTCAGCGGTTTTCATAAAGCCGACAGCGTGCATTTCGATGCGCTGCTGCACGGCTGCTCTGCGCAAGCACAAGTATTGGATGCGCACATCTTGCCTTTGCTGGACCGCAAGCTGACTGAGATTTCTCCGATAGAACATGCCGTGCTTTGGATAGGCGCTTATGAAATGCAGCACTGCATCGACATACCCTGGCGCGTGGTCATCAACGAATGCATAGAACTCGCCAAGGAATTCGGTGGAACCGATGGCCACAAATACGTGAATGCGGTACTCAACGGATTGGCGCCCAAACTCAGACCCTTGGAAGTGGCGGCAGACAAAACCGCACAGCCCGCGAGCAGCAGCGAATAAAGCCATGCGCATCAGTCAACGCGCCAGCCGTATCGCGCCGTTCTATGTGATGGAAATGGCCAAGGCCGCCTCGGTTTTGGCACAGCAGGCGCGGCTTACCGATAAGCCCATGGTGTTCTTGAACATCGGTGAACCCGATTTCACTGCACCTCCCCTGGTGCAGCAAGCCGCTGTCAAAGCCATCAACGACGGAAGAACTCAGTACACGCATGCCTTGGGACTGGACCCGTTGCGTGAGCGAATCAGCGACTGGTACGCAACGCGTTTTGGTGTGACTGTGCCTGCAAGACGCATTGTGGTTACCGCAGGTGCATCGGCTGCATTGCAACTCGCCTGTCTGGCCTTGGTAGAAGCAGGCGATGAGGTATTGATGCCTGACCCCTGCTACCCGTGTAACCGCCAGTTTGTGCAAGCTGCTGATGGGCGGGCGGTGCTGTTGCCTACCAATGCGGCTCAGCGTTTTCAACTGAGCGCCGACCAGGTGGCCTCACATTGGCAAGCACGCACACGCGGCGTGCTGCTGGCTTCGCCGTCCAACCCGACCGGCACATCGATTGCATTTGAAGAATTGAAACTCATTCACCAGATCGTCAGTGACAAGGGCGGCATCACCATGGTGGATGAAATCTACCTCGGCTTGAGTTATGACGATGCCTTCGGTCAGACGGCTTTGGCAATTGAAGACAACATCATCAGCATCAACAGTTTTTCCAAATACTTCAACATGACCGGCTGGCGCTTAGGTTGGCTGGTGGTACCTGATGCGCTGGTGCCGGTCATTGAACGGCTGGCACAAAACCTTTTCATATGCGCAAGCACGGTGGCGCAACACGCAGCGCTTGCCTGCTTTGAGCCTGACAGCCTGGCGATTTACGAGGAGCGCCGCGCAGCCTTCAAACAACGGCGCGACCATTTCATTCCGCAACTCAACGCCATGGGCTTGACGGTGCCGGTCATGCCCGATGGCGCGTTTTACGCTTGGGCCGATTGCCGTGCCGCCTGCGACAAACTGGGCTTGGCCGACAGTTGGGCATTTGCTGAACATGTCATGCACAAAGCGCATGTAGCACTGACACCGGGGCGAGATTTCAGCGAACACGCGCCCGGCGACTTTGTGCGCATGTCAACCGCGAGCTCGCTGTCATCATTGGATACTGCCGCCCAAAGGCTGCGTCAACTCTTGGAGCTTGCATGAGTTTTCAGTTTCCCGTGCGTGTGTATTGGGAAGACACTGATGCCGGCGGCATCGTGTTTTATGCCAACTACTTGAAGTTTTTCGAACGCGCTCGCACCGAGTGGCTGCGCCATCTCGGCTTGCAGCAACATCAACTCAAGCAAGAAACTGGCGGTATGTTTGTGGTGATTGAAACGCACGTGAAATACCACCATCCTTCGAAGCTTGATGATCTGCTTCAGGTCAGCGCGGTCATGCAAGACAAAGGCCGCGCCAGCCTAGTGATTGCACAACAAGCTCAGCGGCTTGAAAGTGACGGCAGCCATACCTTGTTATGCGAAGCTACGATTCGCATAGGTTGGGTCAATGCAGACAAAATGAAACCTGAGCGTATTCCGCTTCACCTTTTGGAGTTGTTCAAATGAATCAAGACTTATCCATTGTTCAATTGCTCTTAAATGCAAGTTGGGTAGTGCAAGCGGTTGTCATCGTGCTGATGCTGGTCTCAGTCATGAGTTGGGCCGCCATTTTCCGCAAGTTGATTTCTTTGAAAGAAGTCAAAAATCTGAACGAGGATTTTGAACGCGATTTCTGGTCTGGCAAAAGCTTGAATGAACTGTTTGCTGCAGCTCAACAAAACGCCAAGTCCTCCGGTCCGATGGAGAGAATATTTGCCAGTGGCATGCGCGAATACCAAAAACTGCGCGAACGCCGCATCACCGACAGCGGCTTGCTGATGGATGGGGCCCGTCGAGCCATGCGTGCCAGCCTGCAACGAGAGATGGATGCCATTGAAACCAATTTATCCATGCTGGCTTCAGTCGGTTCGGTCTCACCTTATGTGGGTTTGTTTGGTACTGTTTGGGGCATCATGCATGCGTTCACCGGTTTGGCGGCCTTGCAACAAGTCACATTAGCGAAGGTCGCGCCCGGCATTGCAGAGGCTCTGGTCGCAACCGCCATCGGTTTATTTGCGGCCATTCCGGCGGTACTGGCGTTCAATCGCTTTTCACGCGACATCGACAGAGTGGCTAACAAGTTAGAGACTTTCATTGAAGAGTTTTCCAACATCTTGCAGCGCAATGTCGGTTCGCCGCCGAACAGCTCGCATTAAGACGATACACATCTATGGCAAACGTCACCACTCACCGCCGCCATGGCCGCCGCACGATCAGCGACATCAATATGGTGCCATTCATCGATGTCATGCTCGTTTTACTGATCATTTTTATGGTCACCGCACCGCTTCTCACGCCAGGCATGATTGATGTGCCAAGCGTTGGTAAAGCAGCAACTGCACCGGATCAAGTCATCACTATAGAAATTGACAAACAACTGCATATTTTGGTGAAGTCCAAAAGCACAGCTCCCGGTCCAGCTGGCCAAATCAAACAAGACGCCACCATGGACAACGTGGCCAAAATTGCTTTACAACTTCAGTCAGGTAAAAGCACAACGCCAGTGATCATCAGTGCTGACAAGGGCATTACCTATGACAACGTCGTCAAGATCATGGACCGTTTGCAAAAAGCCGGTGTGCAACGCGTGGGACTGGCGGTACACCAAGGTGAATAAATCCTGTTCATGAGTCAACAAACTACCCATCTTGAATTTGCACCGCCGCCAGACGCTCGAAACGCACGGGCGCTATTTTTGGCTTTGTTGGTTCATGCTTTGCTGGTACTGGCTTTGACTTGGGGTGTCACTTGGAAAAACGAGCCCCAAGACGACTCCATAGATGCAGAATTGTGGTCTGCGGTGCCTGTACCCGCCTCTCCTCAACTCAGCGCGACAGCGCCTGCCCCGGTGGAGCCTGCGCCCGAACCCAAACCTGTGCCACCGCCGCCCCCCCCCGTCATCAAAAAATCAGCACCTGAACCGGCAAAACCCAACGCAGATATAGCTATCGAAGTTCAAAAGAAAAAGGACATCAAACTCAAGCAAGAGCAAGAAAAGATTCTTGAGAAAGAAAAAAAAGCAGCCAAGCAAAAAGAATTGGCTAAACAAAAAGAACAAGAAGCCCGGGACAGCGAAGCGGTTCGGCAAGCGCAAATTGACCGGCTGAAAAATCTAGGTGCCTCCTCAGCCAACCCGGTTGATGCGGTCAGCGAAACCCGAAGCAGCGGTCGACCCAGTGACAGTTACTTGGGCAAACTCAGAAACCGGGTCAAACCCAACATCACTTTCTCAGAAGCTCAAATGCAATCTGTCAAAGGCAATCCTGCCGCGGAAGTGGAAGTGATATGCAGCCCCAGCGGGCAAATCATGGGAATGAAATTGACGCAGTCAAGCGGGAATGCGTCATGGGATCAAGCAGTGATGGCAGCGATAGAAAAAACAGCGCAATTGCCGCGAGATGAAAACGGCAATATTCCGTCCCGCATCCCATTTGTGTTCAGGCCGCGCGATTGAGGTTCAATGCAAATGGCGGGGTCTGCGACCAGAGTGTCCAGAGCCGCCGCCGTTACCCTTGGGCGGGGTGCTGATTTCCAGCGAATTAACCAGTGAATCAAATCGCTTGCTGAATAATTTATCTACCTCAAGCACCACATCGCTGAGTTCTGAGGCATCGAAGTGACGCTCCATCAGGGTGACCAGATCCTGAACCAGCAAATCTCTTTGCACTTGCATGATGGCCGCAGGTGTGGGACCCACGAACAGCATCAAAAAATCATCTCTGGAGTCTCTGCCTTGCGCCTCATCTTCGTCATCGAACTCTGAGTCGTAAAAGGTCACTTCCAGCGCAGCACCCTCTCTGGTCAAGTCATTCAAGCACATACAAATGTCGTCAAGCACTTGGCGAAAATCGTCCTCGCCTTTGATGGTCCAGCATATTTGCAACAGGTGATCGTTGGAGTCCAATCGAATACCTGGCTCCTCTTCGTAAAAACTGTCTGCGCATTCTTTCAAAGACCGCGCCCCGGCATAAACCCATAAGGCGCGCAATGCATCCTGCAAATGATCAAAAGTGACTTCATCCCGCAACGGCACAGAGCCATGCAAATGAATTTCAAAAGTGGTGTTGAATTTGGTCATGAAAGCATGATAGCAGTGGTCAACTTGACCTGAATACCGCTAACACCGAGAGCATGACCAGCTTGAGATTTCCTTGTTCAGACGGTTGCAAGACATGAATATCGTCACATACAGCATTAGGCGTATAAACAAAGGGCCTGTTTTTTTGTGAAATATCCAAGCTGAATGGCGAACAACATGCGTAGTGTTGCGTACGATTATTAACCTAAAGAGTTAAATCTAAAAACCCTATTTCTAATTATTAAGGGCTCTGGACTTGATTTTATGGATCAACTGACGATTACAGTTTTAATAAAAGTATTCTGAAGGATAAAACCTTTTTAATTGTATGCAAAAAGAGTTAAAAATTCATCCGCCGAAAATCAAACCCAAAGTACTTTTTAACAGAAGAGGTGCGCTCGGTGACGTCTTAATGTTAACCCCCCTAATTAAACGATTTTATGAAGAGAGAAATGGGGAATGTGAAATATATATATTGACCCTTCATGAACACATATTTAGCAACAATCCCTATGTAACTCAAACATTTAACAAGCTAGACAACAGCTTGTCATTTGATCTGATATTTAATCTTAATGGAAGTTATGAAAAAAACAACGATAGGCATGTGCTTGATGCCTATGAAGAATTGGTGTTTGGATATCGCTCAGAACAAAGGTTTTGTGAGTTATATCCAGATAATCGGGACAGTTATTATGTGGATAGTTTGTTGTCAAATAAAGGCGATTTCATAGTGCTTCATATGAGAGGAATAAGCCGATTATCGGATCAGGTAGCTAAAAATATTGAGAGAGAAATTTGGCTTCAAATCATTGTGAATATTTACAATAATTCACAGGCCAAGATCCTTCAAATTGGAGGTCCTGAAGATTTATTCTTTGGTGATAACGACAGACTTATTGATTTAAGATCGAATTTGACTGCCCAGCAGATTAAATTATTATGTGCAAGAGCAAGTTGTTTTATAGGTTCTGATTCGGGACCAGCACATATTGCAGCATGTACAGACGTGCCCATGGTGGTACTTTATACGATAGCCCCGGTCGAATACTTCTTACCAGAACGGGAAAAAGGCGTGACACTTCCAATCAAAGCTGATATCGAATGCCAAGGATGTTTGAGAAATGTAAAGCTTGGTGAAGGACTCAATTGCAAAAGAGAAATGCAATGCACCAAAAGCTTTTCACCTGTCGCCATCAGCAGCTTGGTTTTTGATTTGATAAATCAAAAAAGGACTGCTGATTTATGTATATGAATGGTGCCTGAGACCGGAATCGAACCGGTACGCCCGTTATTCACGAAAGCGGCGGATTTTAAGTCCGCTGTGTCTACCAATTTCACCACTCAGGCGAGCGCTGACAATGCCCTATTGTGGCAAAAATTCAGGGGCTTTGGATTTGCTCTTTCAAATAAATCCGATTCGCAGTCTCGGAAGGAAGATTTACCTTGCTGCCTTGAAAATATATTTGGACTGTTGACAAACTGTGGCTGCTCACCGTCCAAGGTGCGGAGCCGTGGATACTGCGCCCGACTCCCGGCTCTAAATTGACGACAGTGCGATTTTTCAGACCATCATCAACACACAGTTGAACGCCCTTGGTGGCAAGCATGTAAATGTAGTTGCCGGGTTTGGAGACCGAATAGGGCTTGGCACTCAATGCTTCTGAGTTGATTGAAGTGCAATCATTTTTTTCAGACTTTGATGCCAGAGACTTTTCATTGGTGGGCGCAACAGAACCGTTTAAGGACGCGATGGCTGTGGTTTTGGCTAAAGCCGCAGGTGGCATTGCATTGGCAGCACCGGCAGAACCGGTTTCAGCAGGACTTTGCACGACTGCAACCTCATTCGTACTCGTGCTTGCAGCAGATTGCGTAATGACTGCTTCTTGAGGATGTGCACTTTGTTCCAAGTTGATGGGCAAAGGGTCAATCCATTCAGTGAAAACATTGACTGTCGTTTGTTGGCTGGATTTCCACCAAGAAAAAGCCGCCAGACAGACAGCCACCAAAAGAATGGTTGAAAAAATCCAACCTGAGCGATCGGAATTGTGAGTCGTTGTGCTGAGAAAACTGCCTTTGTGATTGGTCTCGGACAAACGTATGATGTCCTCAATGACGTTGCCAACCGCTCGTGGGGTAGCTTCTTCTACATAAACCTTTGATGGACTGACAGTCGGCACAGGATTTTCAAGCAGTCTAATAACGCGGCGCATAGACTGCGCTTTGATTTGAGGAGAATAAAACAAACTCTCCCCGCCTGCCTCCAACTGCCGCAATTGACCTGCTGATAAATTCGACATTGCTGCAAGTTGTGCATGATCCAACCCAGCAGCTAAGCGAAGATTTTTCAAATGCTCAGCCTGATCGCGATCAATGTCGTCCATGAAGGTCAAGATATGTTAAAAATCAGAATGTACTGTAATTACTGTGTGTAGTCTATGCGGATTTACTTGGATTTTTCGATACTTTAGAGTTCTTTTTATTTTCTAAATACTTTTAATTTATGAATAATTAATGATGAATTTGATCAAAGTCCAACATCAACAACTTGAAGTCCGAAAGATAAACGGAAATAAATTATTGGCGCCCCTGGTTTTCCTGCACGAAGGTCTGGGTTCGGTGGCCATGTGGCAATCTCGAGAGGGCGATTGGCTCCAAGAGTTATGCGAGGCAAGCGGACGCGCCGGATGGATCTACTCTAGGCGTGGCTACGGACGGTCAGAAACTATTGTTGATGTGCGGGGCAAGAACCGATTAGCTCCCGACTACATGCACCAAGAAGCATGGCAGGTATTGCCTGAACTGCTGGCTATATGTGGCGTTTCTCGGCCTGTTTTGGTGGGACATTCTGATGGTGCAAGCATCGCTTTGCTGCACGCGGCACGCCATCAGGTGGCTGGCATCGTTGTCATGGCTCCGCATTTGTTTGTCGAAGACATCAGCTTGCGCTCCATTGAGGCGGCCAAGAATGCATTCGAGCACGGCGATTTGCGCTCGCGTTTGTCGCGTTTTCATGCGGACGTAGACTGCGCATTTTGGCAATGGAACGATGTGTGGCTGTCTGAGGCATTTCGCTCATTTGATATTCAACAAGAATGCCTACAAATCACCGAACCCCTGCTGGCTATTCAAGGTGCCGATGACATCTATGGAAGCTTGCTACATATCGATCTATTACACACAAGCGGCGTGGTGAAAAGAGAAGTGTTGCAAAACTGCGGTCACTCGCCACACCGCGAGCAATTTGAAATCAGCAAGCAATTGATTGTAGATTTCTTGGCAGATATTTCCTGAATACATTGATCGCATTCATTGTTTGCGTGTTAGCCCAGCCAATTCATCGGCGGTTAACCACCGCCATTGACCCGGTCGTAGATCATCCGACAGTACTAAATTGCCAATGCGAGAACGGTGCAACTGAATCACTTTGTGGCCGGTGGCAGCCAGCATGCGCTTGACCTGGTGGTATTTGCCTTCGGTCAATGTCAATTGCATGTGATGGCTGCCGGTCAGGTTGCAGGCGGCTGCTTTGACTGGCACCGGGTCATCGTTCAACACCACCCCTTTGATTAATTTGGCAACCACGGCTTCATCCAAAGGGTCTTCTGTGGTCAATTCATAGACTTTGGGTACGTGGTGCTTGGGCGAACTCATGCGATGTATGAATTGCCCATCGTCGCTGAGCAACAGCATGCCGGTTGTGTCTTGATCCAAGCGGCCTACGGCTTGCACGCCTTGTAAACCGGTTTTGGCTGGTCGTTGCCGCAATGGCGTGGGCAACAGCGAATACACACTCGGCCAGGCTGAAGGTTTGTGGGAGCATTCCGTGCCAGCCGGTTTATGCAGCAACACATAAGCTTTAGCATGGTACTGCCAAAGTTCGCTTTGCACCATGAATGGCATGCCGTTGTAAACCTCTATGGGCTTGTCTGTTTGCTCACACACCTGAAAACCCGCATCGCCATATGTCTTGACCAAACCCTGCTGCACCAGACCAGCGCAAATCCGGCGGGTGCCAAAGCCTTGCGAGAAAAGCATATCGGTCAGAAAAACAGAGATTGACATGGTGTTGGGAATTATGAAAGTTGGGTATGCGTCGCTTTGGCAAGCGTTAAAGTATGCCCCATGGAAAATATTGATGTCATGGTGCTGCGCTCATTGCGCAATTGGCGGCTTGCCGGGCAGCGCGCCCTGCTGGCTACAGTGGTTCGTACTTGGGGTTCATCCCCCAGACCTATTGGCTCCATCATGGCGCTGTGTGAAACCGGCGCGGTGGTCGGCTCAGTCTCAGGCGGTTGCATCGAAGACGACCTGATTTATCGCTTTACACAAGCTTATTCCACTGGTCAGGCTTCAGGTGAAGATGCAGTCATTCCCAGTGGCGCGCCGCACAGAGTGAAATACGGCATCACCGCAGACGAGGCGCACCGTTTTGGTTTGCCTTGCGGTGGCACATTGGAATTGCTACTCGAGTTTGATCCGGACGCCAAGCAACTTGATCAGCTCGTTATGTCGCTCGAACAGGGGCAACTGATGCAACGCCATACCTTGTTGAAAGATGGCAGCGTGTCTTTGCAAGTCAGTGATATGCCGACTGAACTCAGCATCGACGATGTTCAATTGGTGAATACATTCGGCCCTGAATACCGCATGCTGCTGATCGGCGCCGGGCAATTGACCGAGTACCTGGCTACCATGGCCTTGTTCAACGGGTTTGCCGTGACGGTGTGCGACCCGCGCGAAGAATACCGGGGCGCATGGTCGGTACCGAATGTCGCCATCACCAGCGAAATGCCGGACGATGTGGTGATCAGTTTCAAACCCGACAGACGCAGTTGCGTGATTGCACTGACACATGACCCCAAATTGGACGACTTGGCCTTGCTGGAAGCGTTGGAGACAGATGCTTTTTACGTAGGCGCCATCGGTTCGCGCCGTAACAATGAAGCGCGTCATGTACGCATGATCGAGCATTTGGGCAAAACAGAAGAAGAACTCCAACGCTTGCGCGGCCCGATTGGCATTTACATCGGCAGTAAAACACCTGCTGAAATTGCAGTCAGCATCATGGCCGAGGTGTTGGCGGTGAAAAACGGCGTCCCCTTACCGCGCGACATGGACGTGGCCCATGCGAAAAACAGCCAGGACATTGCGCACAACGACCCCGGCGTACTGGTTTGCGGCATACGCTGAAGTTTTTTAGCTTAGGCGAGACGCTGAGGTGTTAATCCATTT